>NZ_LR734808.1:3202500-3502500 GCF_902506655.1 Marinoscillum sp. 108
CAGAATCAGATACAAGCCAAATACAACAACCTGCAAACCAAGATGAGCGATTATCAGGCGAATGCAGCTACCTGGGACGACCTGATCCGCACGGATAAAGAAGAGGAAATCCAGAGCCTGCAGCAGAGCATTCAGAAGTTTTCTCAGGATGCCGAGACTTCCATGGGCAACAAACGTAACCAGTTGCTGAAGCCGGTTTATGAGAAAATTGGCAATGCCATAGAGCAAATAGCTATCGAGAATGGCTATACGCACATTTTTAGTGCTGGAGCTCCAGGATTTGACGTGCTGTTGTACGCCAGAGAGCAGGATGATGTATCGAATATCATTTTGAAGAAATTGGGAATCACCCCTCCTGCGGTGGAAGGAAAGTAATTCCTTTTAAGAAATTAATGGATTAAAAAAGCCCGGTTTTCCGGGCTTTTTTTGTTTTACGACTTCACGGGGAAGGGTTTATCCCAGATCACTATGTCCCCCGCTTTTCCCTATCCGGCAACCGAGCAATAATGCAGAGCCCTATTTCAGAATAATCCCCGTAATCAGGCCCACCAGGATAATCACAGGGGTAGGCACCTTGGTGAAGAACATCAGGCACATTGTTCCTAGCATTAGGGAGTAGTTGAGGGTGGTGGGGGCAATGGGCTCAAACAGGAAAAAAGCCGCAGCGATCACCATTCCGGAGCTCACAGCGTTGATGCCCTCGAGCGAGGCTTTGACCATTCGATATTTTTTCAAATCCTCCCAAAACCTACTCACAAAGAAGATGAAGAAGGTGCCGGGCAAGAATACTCCGGCAGCTGCCATCACGCCACCCAGTATTTGCTGCGGAATATCCGTATTGTGCATACTCACGGCCCCCACATAGGCACTGAATGAAAATACAGGCCCGGGGAGCGCTTGCACAAATCCGTAACCAGAAAGAAACTCCTCTGAGGTGAGCCAGCCTTTGAATTCGACAAACTCCGTGTAAAGCAGCGGTACCAGCACCTGGCCTCCCCCAAAAATCAGGCTTCCATTTCTATAAAAATTTTCAAATAGCCTGATGGGAAGATACTGCGTCACTCCACCAAGCACCGCAGCGAAGACCAGTACAGAGATCCATAGAATAAAGTTGGACCAATTGATTTTGATGGTTGATTTCTCTTCTAGTGGCTGTTGTTTGAATTTGAAGGCTGTAATGGATCCACCTATCAGCAGCATGATAGGAAAGGCCCATGGTGTTCTGAATATATAGGAAGCCATGGTGGAAATAATCATCAGGAAAAAGCCCGTACGCGAACTCACCACGCTACTGGAGATTCTATAGGCTGAGTATGCCACGATACCCACGGCAATAGGCTGTATGAACTTAAGAAATGACAGTGAGATGTCCATATCCTGAAAGACATTCACCATAATACCCATACAAATCATGATGGTGAGTGCTGGCAGGGCCCAAATGAGCAGCGTGAGGTAGGCCAGGCTTGGTCCACCGATTTTAAATCCAATGGCGGTAATGGTTTGTGTGGAAGTGGGGCCGGGCAGTATCTGACAGAGGGCGTAAAGCTCCATCAGGTCGGTCTCCGACAGGTAACCCCGCTTGGTCACCATCATGTCCAGAATCAGCGCCAAGTGTGCCGTAGGACCACCAAATGAGGTAACACTAAGGATCAGGACATCCCTTAGAAATATGAGGTATCTGACCCTTCTGACCGACATTAGGATTTCAATCCGATTTCTCTCAATCTTTCATCCAAAAATTCTCCGGCGGTAACATCTTCATATTGCTTGGGGTGATCAGCATCCACGCAGCTGTCCAGACAGGTAAGGTCCATGGAGGAAATGGGGTGCATGAAAAAGGGAATAGAAAAGCGAGAGGTTCCCATTTTTTCTCTTGGTGGGTTCACCACCCGGTGGATGGTTGATTTTAATTTATGGTTGGTGAGCCTGTCCAGCATATCCCCTACATTCACCACGATCTGATCCGGCAGAGCCGTAATCGGAATCCATGTGCCATCTCTCCTGAGTACCTGGAGTCCGTCAGCACTCGCCCCCATGAGCAGCGTGATCAGGTTGATGTCTCCGTGTTCGGCGGCTCGCACCGCATCTGCGGGTATTTCATCGGGGTTTTCTATTGGGAAGTAATGAATCTGTCTGAGAATACTGTTTCCCTGACGGACTTTATCATCAAAATACAGCTCGTCCAATCCCAGGTGTAGGGCGATGGCTCTGAGCATTTGAATGCCCGCTTCCTGCAGGGTCTTGAAAGCTTCCAATGTCAGGGCCTCAAACTCCGGAACCTCTTCGGGCCAGATATTTTCAGGATATTCATCCAACTTATTCTCCGTGGGCTGCCCCACATGGTAAAACTCCTTCAGATCTCCGGTATTTCTGCCTTTGGCTTTTTCCCTGCCTTTGCTGATATAGCCACGCTGACCCGCCAGTTCTTTCTTTTCATACCTCAGCTTCACTTCATCCGGGAGCATGAAAAACTTCTGTACAGACTCATAAAGCTGCTTGGTCAGATCATCTGAGAGGCCGTGGTTCTTGATGGCCACAAATCCAATGTTTTGATAAGCATGTCCCAGATCGTTGACAAACTTACTTTTGGTAGCAGCATCCCCGGAGGTGAAATCTGCAAGATCTAGTGAGGGGACTTCACTGTAGAGAGTGTTGTTCATAGAGATTATTGGGTTAGCTCAAAAATAAAATCATTTGTACAATTATCTGAACACTTGGTGCAACACTTTTAAAGATTTGATCTCACCAAGCTGGGTAGTATGATGCTCGTAGTAATTCAAAATAAGTTCCAGGGCTTTGAACCGTAAAGCACCTGATCCATGCACAGGCTCAGTGTAATCCGAACTAATGATGCTTGATATAAAGGTAATAAGATTATGATCTTCCTCGATCATTTCCAGCTCCATACTATGAATGAGGGCTGTGCCATCCTCCACATCCAGGCCAACAAATGGCAACATTTTAAGTAAGAAATGAAGGTGAAAATTTTCGATTTCTGATTGGAGGCTGTCGAATGTAATTATGGCATTGGATAGAAAGGCGAACAGTCTTTCGTGTGATTCGCCCTGCTCATGGGTGAGTAGTTTGCTCAGAATTTCCGATAGGAAAAGTACAATGGTTCCCTTGCGAATGTCTTGCTGAATATGGTGAGCCGTGGCGTAATATTTGTATTCTGAAAGCCTCTGAATCGATCGGTTGGGTTTGATGTAAGCGACCAGCTCCAGTAGAGAAAAGGCCTGAAAGTAGCCGATACTGCGCTTCGACCTGGGGCTTCTGATACCATTGACCATGAAGGACATGAGTCCGTACTGTTCGGTAAAAATCTGAACGATGATGCTGGATTCCTGATACTTCAGGTATTTGATAACAATACCCCTGGTTTTTGTGACCATTAGTTTATCACGGCTATTTTGCCAATGTGTGTTTCTGAACCATCCTGAGAGGCGTTGAACAGGATATAAATCCCGGACCTTACTCTTTGACCATTGTAGTCCAGCAAATCCCAGGAGGCGGTGCCGCCTTTAGCCGCTACCTCACGGATAAGCTTACCGTTTACATCTGTGATTTTCACCGAGGCATCACGCACCAGTCCGGTTATGCCCACCATTCCTTCATATCCCGGGCGCACCGGGTTGGGGAAGACAGAGACGGACCGATTGGTGATTCCACCTGCCGATGACCCGCTTCTGTAGGAAACGAGCCCTTTTTCTGTAAGGATGAACATCTCACCGTTTTTTGAATTGTAGGCCATCTTTAATACCATATTGGAAGGAAGTGGCGAATTATCCGTGGTGAAATGGGCCTCGAGTTGACTCAAACTGTTATCAAAAATCCAAAGACCTTCTCTGGTGCTCATCCAGATTCTATTGCCCCCATCTACCGCAATGGCCGTCACGCTCTCATCCTCAAAGACCTCTTTATTATCATAAATAGGGATAATGGCATTGAGGTCGTCAAAAATGAATGATGCTTCTGTGAAAATCGCTGGCCCGCCCACAGTGGCTATCCAGGTTTCATCGCTCAGGTCAATGGCTACACCGTTGATCTGATTGGAGGGGATCTTATCAGCAGTGGTCAGCTCCCTAAAATCCTGATTGTTCAGGTTTAGAGCAATAAATCCTCCACCATCGTTAATGCCTCTGGTGATCCAGAGAACCCCCCTTTGGGAGAGGGATACGGCCAGGGGAAAGGAAGTGCCTATAAAGGAGAGGCTATAGGGATTGAGTTCACCCGCTTCATCCAGGGTGTAAAGGGGCTCTCCACTTTCGTAGGAGGGGATATAGAGCAGGTCTGATGAAGTGGTGAGTTGAGGGATGAGTGGGTCGTAACCTTCCAGGTTTTTGGAGAGGCCAGTCACCAGGGAACCTTCGGTTTGATTATAAAGACCATATCCGGTTGAGGAGAAGTAGTGGTTATTTTCAAAGAAAGCCACGTCTGTGATGTTATAAAATCCCTCGATTGTCTCAGTGCCCCAGGAGGTATTATCAAAAAGGCTATAGCCCAGTGAGTCGGTTTGCCCATAATAGTCTTCAGGATGAGGACCATAAAAGGCATAGCAATGCTGATCTATGTACCTGATTTCGGTGATGTCATCACTCAAAGGGCCATTGGGGGTAATGGACTGCCCGGCAGGATCAATAAGCCCGGAGCGGAGATCACCAATCCAAAAGCCATCAGATGGCAGGAATGTATTGGCCTGAAGGTGAGCAATAGACTTTAGCGCAGTGGGGCCAGTGCTTTGATATTGATGAATATTGGAGGAAGTCAACAGATAGAGAAATTCATGATCAGCTTTCATGTCTATTATCGATTCATCGCTCGCCCAGCTGGCATCTATCCATTGATTACCCACTCGTTGAGCAATGAGCGTGTCGTTTTTGATGACAAACACGTTTTCACTGGTGGCCGTCAGGTGGCTGAAGCTGGCACTATCTGCTTCCAGTATCCAGCTGGTGTAAGTAGAAAGATTACTCTGAAGGGAGGCACTCAAAAGCCCTGCATTGGTAATGGCGAATAGTCGTTCCCCAAATACCAACATTTCGGTGACCGTGACATCTGTGGCATTGGGGCCAAAGGAGCGATGATTGTCTACTATTTCCTGTCTTTCCAGAGAAACGACAATAATCCCGAAGCTGGTTCCCACATAAGCCAGTTGCCCATGTGTGATAATCTGGTGGATTTTTTTGCTCCCCACCAGGGTGGCGTTCTTTATGTCCCTAATGGTCGTCACCTTCCCATCGTGGTGCAGATCCACCAACCCCGACTCATAACCGATCACCAGTGTCTTGAAGTCTTCGCTATAGCTGAGGGCAGTGATCCCTGCATCTGAGAGCCCATCGGTTTTTGAAAGGGTATTGATGGCCCCAGTTGCCAGATCTATATAAAAGAGACCGTTCTCTACTGCACAAAAGATTTTTCCATTGCCCCCCTCCAGTATCCGTGCATTGTTGTAGCTGAAGTGAGTTCGCCACGTATCGATGGGGATATTCTGAGCAAAACAAAAGGTCAGTGCGACTGACCAGAAACTAACGAGGCTTGTGATCCATTTTTTCATAAAAACACTTTCTGCATAAGGCCTCATAAACATCTTTTTCACCTAGAACGACGGTTTGCTTGGATTTAGTCCGTCGGTAGGAGTAAGAAGCGATATTTCCGCATTCCATACAGATGGCGTGTACTTTGGTGATGTATTCTGCGGTGGCCATCAGTTGGTCCATTGGGGAAAATGGCTTCCCCATAAAATCCATGTCAAGTCCGGCAATGATCACTCTTTTTCCCTGATTGGCCAGTTCATTGGAAACCGAAATAATTTCATCGTCGAAGAACTGTGCTTCATCAATACCTACTACATCACAGTGTCCCGCACGCAGGAGGATGTCATGAGCGAAATTGACCGGTGTGGAGTGAATGGCATTTTCATTATGGGACACCACCTTTTTTTTGGAGTACCGCTTGTCGATGGTAGGCTTGAAAATCTCTACATTTTGCTGGGCGATCAGTACCCGGTTGAGCCTACGGATGAGTTCTTCGGTTTTTCCTGAAAACATGGATCCGCAAATCACTTCTACCCAGCCAGCCTTGCTGATGGACCTGCCTCCAATATTGGGTTCTACAAACATCTATTCAGAATAATCAATGTGTGGAAGTTTATATGCACCAGGTGCCTTTACAGTCACATTTCCATGCACTTCTGCCTGACATGCCAGACGGTCACCTTCTTTTAATCTCCCTAAGTTAATAAATCTCCTTTCAGCCTCCGTATACCCACTCAGGGCATCTTGTCCTGCTAGAATCTCTGTGGTGCAGGTGGTGCACTTACCTTTTTTGCCACAGGCATGCATCCAGTCTGTTTCCGTCAGTAAAATATCCAGAAGTTTTTCCGTTTTAGAGTTGCAATGAATAGTTTTACTATTGAGGTTTTTTATTGTGACTTCAGGCATTTCAATCTTCCATTCTTATGCAAAGGAAACTAAACGATGAGTTTATAAAGGAATATAGTGAAGAGTTTTCCGAAAAAATCGCCTCTGATTTTTTTCAGCAAAAAGAGAAAATTTCCGGTAAGCAAATACTCAGCCTGACTCCTTCCAAGCAGGTTAATTTTTTTGTATTAAAAATCCTCTTTCGCAAGTGGCAAGAGGAAATGAAACGGCTTGAGAGCCCGTTTTTTAATTATAAGAATACGGAAGTAAGAAAAGCCATGGTTCAGTTTATGAACACCCTGTCTCAGCATATAGAGATGGGTAAGGAGCACCTGGTGGGCATGTTGGAGGAAGCGGTGGCTGATACGCTGCTGATTGCAGCAGACCCGGGGAGCTACCTCATCATGGAGTTTGACGCCCTGGATGTGCCTCAGGTGAATGAGAAACTTACCAAACCTATCCTCAAATACCTTAGGCTTCATAAAGAAGAGGTTCAATCTTTCTTCGAAGAAAATAACGAAGTGTCTCTGGATGAGTTTCTGGACAATGCCGAGGCCCACTTTGACGAACTGGATACTGCGGAGGTAGTAGCTCATGAGTTGGAACTCCTGTCACGGGTAGTCCCATTGTCAGAAGAGGAGCTCTTCATGGATGAAGACTCTTTCGAGAGCCATGAGGAAAGCGAGGAGGAGATTCCCGAAATGGAGGATGATTTGATGGAAGAGGAGCCTGATGAAGAGGAGGAGGTGGAGTTTTACTCAGACGAAGAGGCATATGAAGATGAAGAATTGGAGCGTGAAGTCATTGAAGAGCCGGAAGCCAACGAAGAGGAAGATGAGGAGCTGAGTTTTGAAGCGGCTGAGGAGGAAGAGGAGGCATCATCTGATGAAGTGGAAGCAACCACGGAGGTAGAGGAAGAGCCATTAGACGAAGAGGAGGTAGAATCTGATGAAGAGGTACAACCTGAAGAGGAGGAAGATACCAAAGAAGTGGCCGAGCATTCGTCTGCTGCGGAGGATTGGCCAGAAGAAACTCCAGATGAGGAAATAGCGCCTGAAGAATCTGTAAACGAACAATTTCCAGAGGCCGGAGAAACGATCAATGACACCTTTAGCAAGAAAAGTAATACCCTTGCTGATCAGCTGGAGCAAAAGAAGGTGCAAACGATCATGGAAGCGATCTCCGTGAATCATCGATACATGTTTACCAAGGAGTTGTTTGATGGTAGCCGCGAGGCTTTCACGGAAGCCATAGCCGCCATTGAGGCTTGTGAATCTTTTGATGATGCCGTGGAATTGCTGGTGCAAACTTATGCCAAGGAGCGTGCCTGGGACATGAACAGTGAGGAGGTCAAGGAACTCCTGAAAGTAGTCTTTAGAAAATTCAGATAAGATTTATCACCACCGCTGAAGTACCTGCATCCTGTGGGCATCCAATTTCAGAAAAGAAAAGAGCAGGATTGAAAATCCCCAAAGGGATGAACCTCCATAGCTGAAAAAGGGTAGCGGAATACCGATGACCGGAAACAGCCCAATCGTCATGGCTATATTCACTGCAAAGTGGAAGAAAAGGATAGAGGCCACCCCGTAACCATAGATACGAGCAAAGGAGGATTTTTGTCGTTCGGCCAGATAGATGAGGCGCACGAACAGTGTGCTGAACAATGCCACCAACAAAAAACTACCGATCCAGCCCTGCTCTTCACCGATGGTGCAGAAAATGAAATCTGTGGTTTGCTCTGGCACAAAGTCAAACTTTGTCTGTGTACCCTCCAAATAACCTTTTCCGGTGAGGCCTCCAGATCCGATGGCAATTTTAGATTGGGTCACATTCCAACCTACTCCCAGGGGATCAGCATTGGGATTGATCAGAGACATCACACGCTTTTGCTGATGTGGTTTGAGTACATCAGTCAGTATGAAGTCCACACTTCGGATAAATCCCGCTGTGAGAAGTCCTGCAATAAGCACAATGGCAATTTTAGGTGGAGACTTGGCCACCAGGCCCAGCGCCAGCAATGTGACCACCACTATCCCGATGAGCAATACCGTTTGACTGACCAGCAGGGTGAGAAGAAAAAGAATGATAACACCCAAGCCGAGGATAAGTATGAGGGGGTGCATTCCTTCTCTGAACATGACCAAAATAAGACTACCGAACACCATGGCACTTCCCAGGTCACCTTGTAATATGATGAGGATCATGGGTAACCCAATGAAAAGAAATCCAATACTTTGAACCTTCAGGTCTGAAGATTTACGTGTGGACTTGCTCAGGTACTTGGCCAGACCAAGCGCCGCAGCAAACTTGGTGAATTCAGCCGGCTGGAATTTGAAAGCGCCTAGCTCAAACCAGGATTTGGACCCGGCCACTTCCTTACCAAGGATCAAGACGACTATCAGCAGAAAGATCAGAATTCCATAAATAATGTAAGCGAAGGAGTCATAAAAGCGAAAATCCAGCAGCATGATCAATGCGATGAGCAGAAAAGAGGAGCCTATCCAGATCAACTGCTTTCCCGAACTCATGCTGAAGTTGAGTATGCCATTGTTCACGTCCGGGTCGTAGTCCGCCGCATAAATGTTGAGCCACCCGCCGAATACCAGGATCAGGTAAATCAGTATTACCTGCCAATCGAGCTTATTGATGAGTTGATCGTTTCTCATTGGTTAAGCTTGGCCATGTTCATTTCTTTCAATGTCTTTTTCTGCTTTTCATCCAGGAAGTCTCCCTTCAGAACAAACTCCTCTACCCACGGTCTGGAGATTTCTCCTTTGATGTATTTTTCTATCACTAGACTGGCTGTGCTACCTGCAGCACGTCCACCCCAGCCGGCATTTTCCACATAGACTGCTATGGCTATCTGCGGATCGTCCTTTGGAGCAAAACCCATAAAGCCGGAGTGGTCCATTCCATGGGGGTTTTCTACCGTACTGGTTTTGCCACATATGGGCAAATCAGGGATATACGCGCGTCTACCGGAACCTTCCTCTATCACTTTCTCCATACCGTCTATCACCACTCCAAAATACTCAGGCTTAATGTCAATGCTGTTTTTTTCAATTTTCAGGGCGGGTTCGCCTTCCACTGATTTTACAATGTGCGGTGTATAATAGTATCCTTTATTGGCTAATATGGCTCCAAGGTTAGCCATCTGTAGTGGGGTAACGAGCAGCTCACCCTGTCCGATGCTGAGGGAGTAGATATTGCTGAATGCCCACCGGTTGGTGCCAATGTATCGGTCGTAATATTGAATATTGGGGACCAACCCGGCTTGTTCATTGGGAATGTCCACGCCCAGTCTGCGGCCCAGCCCAAATTGATTGACATACCCGTTCCATTTTTCCAATCCTATTCGCGAATCAATAAACCTGCTTTCGTGCTCACCTTGTTCGATCACCCTTTTGAATACCTTGTAGAAGTAATTATTCGACGAATAGGTGATGGCTTTTACCACATCATAACTCCCGATGGGAGCGAGATCACCGATGAGGTTGCCTTCACAGTAGATCTGTTCTCTGGGCCTCAATACACCTTCCTCCATGGCGATGAGCGCCTGGAGGGTCTTAAACATAGATCCCGGAGGATACATGGCCTGCAAAGGCCGGTTGAAAAGCGGAGTAAGAGAGTCCTCTCTGATCTTCTGGAAATTTTTACCCAGATCTCGCCCACTGAGTAGCGCAGGATCATAGGAAGGTGTGGAAACCATCGCTAGTATTTCACCGGTTCTCGGATCAATGGCTACTAAACCCGCCACTTTACCTTTCAGTAACTTTTCGGCATACTCCTGAAGTTCCGTATTGATGGTGAGGTGAATGCTCTTGCCAGGAATAGACACCGTATCGAAGGCTCCGTCCCTAAACTTTCCTTTCTCCACGCCCTGAACGTTGACAATCTTATACCTCAGTCCTCTTTTGCCCCTGAGCTTTTCTTCATATTGCTTTTCTACCCCGGAAATCCCAATGTAGTCACCAGACTTGTAGTAGTTGCTGGTGTCCCGGATAATCTGACTCCTGTTGATCTCGCCCACATATCCCAGTGTATTGGAGAGCATGTTGTGCTGATAGCCTCTTACTGTACGGGGTAGCACATAGAAGCCATCATAGGCGACCAACCGATCTTGTATTTTGGCGAAAAAATCATTGGGTATCTGCTCCATAAACTTGGATGCCAGAATAGAGGAATACTTTCGGGCCTTCTGATACCTGGACACGAAGGTCTGATGGTCAATTTCTAAAAGCTTTATTAAATCGGAGGAATCGCTCAGGTTCACTTCCTTGGGCACAATCATGAGGTCATACACAGGCGTGTTGTAAACCATCAGTTCGCCAAACCGATCGTACATCAACCCGCGGAAAGGGTAATCCACTATTTTCTGAACAATGTTGTTCTCAGCAGCTAGCTTATACTCATCGTCTATCACCTGTATGGAGAACAAACGGATAGAAAAGATGAGTGCCACCAACAAAATAAAACCTTGTATGATGATTGCTCTGGTGTTCATATTCTTCTTGCTTTCGGGGCCATCAGGAAGCTGAGCCCAAATACAATGATGAAACTATACAGAGCGCTGTATAGTATTTTACTGAACAAAAATCCGAATGAATTAAATCCACCATTTTCTACTGTAAAAATGATGATGTGATGAATGAATATAAGAGGTAGGAGATATTTGATAGATCCCCAGACTTTCAATTCATTCCAGTCAAGGTAAACATCATCATCGGAGGTGCCCATCATGAGGTTAAACCAGCCATCTTTTACAAAAGCTACGAGAATGCATGCTGAGGCATGTATGCCCGGGGTGTTTGAAAAGGCATCAATGATGAGGCCTGTCAGAAAGGCGATGACCATGGTCAGGCTCCTGTTCAAAGCATAAGGCAAAAAGAGAATAAAACCGATGTAGAAAAAACCGAAAGCACTATTGAACAAAATAAGCTTATACAAAAAAGGTATCTGTATCACCAAAAAGACGATAAAATGCAAAACCTGCTGTTGTATGTTGACTCGGATCATTGCACCATTTGGGTTTCGGTTTCCAGACTATCCTGCTCAGCTTTCATTACATTTTGTACCAGGTACACATATTCCAGCGAGCTGAAATCCACAGCCAGACTGATCTTGGCTTCATAAAAAACGTCGTTGTCTTCCAACTGATACTCGCTGATGGTGCCGATTGGTATGTTTTCAGGGAATACCGCATTGAACCCCGACGTGACAATGGTGTCCCCAATATTGATGGGGATGTGCCTTGGGATGTATTTCAATGAAGCTTCCAAGGGGCTGTTTCCATCCCACTGAACAGTACAGAGGGTGCGGGTGCGTTTTACAGAGCTGGAAATCATCAGATTTCTATGAAGCAGTGAGGTGACCGTAGCAAAATTGCCGGATACAGACTTCACCTGACCAACAACTCCTTCCCCACCTATTACACCCATACCCGGTAGCACCTGATCTTTTGATCCTACATCCAGAGTGAGGTAATTCATAGATCGCTGGAATGTGTTGTTGATCACCTTGGCCTTGAACAGATTATATTTTCTGACCGAAGAATCTATTTCCACAAGTCCCAGACTCACATTGGCCAGTTGCTCACGCAGAAGCAAGTTTTCACGGATCAGTTGATCGTTGATCGTTTTTAGCTGGAAGTAATCTCCGGTGTTGCTGGTGAGGGTGTTGATGCCGGCTACCAGCCTGTTTGATGAGTTAAGGAATGCAGCATTTGGCTGATTGTTGTAACCGATAATCAGCCAGGCACATATCCCTTCCAATAGCAGAAATAACCCAAAGGTTCTAAACCGATAGAGGAAGTAGAGTAAATTTTGCATTCAGAAATTACGTCATTAAAACAGGCTTGAACTGGTTCAGGTTTTTCAGTGCCAGTCCGGTGCCTCTTACCACTGCTCTCAATGGATCCTCAGCGATATGTATTGGTAGTTTGGTTTTCATAGAGAGCCTCTTGTCAAGGCCCCTGAGCAATGCACCACCCCCTGTTAGGTAGATACCATTGTCGTAGATATCTGCAGAAAGCTCCGGCGGAGATATCTCCAATGCTTTAAGTACAGCTTCTTCTATTTTGGATACTGACTTGTCAATGGCAAAAGCGATTTCGGAGTAAGAGATCTTGATCACTTTTGGAATACCCGTCATCAAATCACGACCTCTGATCTCATAATCTTCCGGTCCGTCATCCAGTTCGGTAAGGGCTGATCCTACCTCAATTTTCACCCGCTCGGCGGTTCGCTCACCAATCAGCAGGTTGTGCTGACGTCTCATGTAGTCAAGAATGTCTTTGTTGAATGAGTCACCGGCCACACGAATGGACTGGTCACACACTATACCGCTCAAAGCAATAACAGCGATCTCTGTGGTACCTCCCCCGATATCTACGATCATGGAGCCTATAGGCTGCTCAATGTTGATGCCGATACCGATGGCAGCGGCTATCGGTTCATGGATCATGTAGACCTCCTTGGCTCCTGCATGCTCTGCAGAGTCACGTACCGCTCGTTTTTCCACTTCGGTGATTCCCGACGGTATGCAGATGACCATTCTGTGAGAAGAGGGCAACCATTTTTTGTTGCCATTGTCGATCATTTTAATCATCCCTCTGATCATGTGCTCTGCAGCATGGAAGTCGGCAATCACACCGTCTTTAAGAGGACGGATGGTCTTGATATTTTCGTGGGTTTTTTCATGCATCTGCATCGCCTCACGACCTATCGCCAAAACTTTATTGCTGTTTTTGTCGATGGCAATGATAGAAGGCTCATCCACCACAATTTTGTCCTTGCTAATGATTAAGGTATTGGCTGTGCCTAAGTCTATCGCTATGTCACTGTTGAAGAAATCAAAAAAACCCATGTTCTGCTCGCTGTATTATTGGTAGGGAAAGCTACGAATTTAATATGTATTGTACTGTTTTACTAATGTTTAAAATGACGGGTTCCTGTAAAGACCATAGACATGCCATTTTGATCACAATAGTCGATAGAAAGCTGGTCTTTCACTGAGCCTCCTGGCTGGATCACCGCTTTTATCCCTGCTTTATCGGCTATTTCCACGCAATCGGGAAATGGGAAGAAAGCATCTGAGGCCATGACAGCTCCCTGAAGATCAAAACCAAACTTCTGAGCCTTGGCAATGGCCTGCTCCAGGGCATCTACGCGCGAAGTTTGCCCTACACCACTGGCGTACAGTTGCCCGTCTTTTGCCAGAATGATGGTGTTGGATTTAGACTGTTTACAAACTTTTGAAGCAAACAAGAGGCTCTTTACGTCCTCAGTCGATGGAGCTACTTTGGTCACCACTTTCAAATGTTCCTCATTGTCAGTGATGTTGTCATAGTCTTGCACCAAAGTGCCGTTGAGCATGCTCTTATGGATCTTTTCCCTGTTCCAGCTTTTCTTCTGGACCAAAAGGATTCTGTTTTTCTTTTGTTGTAATACGGTGAGCGCCTCATCGCTGAATGCAGGGGCAATCAATATTTCAAAGAACAGGCTGTGCATTTCTTCGGCAGCTTCCTTGGTGATTTCCTGATTGCAAATGAGCACCCCGCCAAAGGCTGAAATGGTGTCAGCAGCAAACGCTTTTTGGTAAGCAGTTTTGACATCATTGCCAGTGGCTACGCCGCATGCATTGTTGTGCTTCAGTATTGCAAAGGCTGTCTCATCTTTGAATTCTCCAATGAGCTGTATGGCAGCCTCTATGTCCACGAGGTTGTTATAAGAAATCTCCTTGCCATGAATCTGATCAAAATAAGATTCAGACTCTTCGTAAAACACTCCCTGCTGGTGGGGATTTTCACCATATCTCAGCACTTTTCCATTGGCTCCACTTACCTTGAATGAAGGAACAGAATTATCTCTGTTCATGTAGGTAAAAATGGCTGAGTCGTAATGGGAGGAAGTGTCAAAGGCCCGGGTAGCAAACAGCTTTCTGTCTGCCAGTTCCGTATTTCCGTTTTTGTTATTCAGGAGGTCCAGCAGATCTCCGTAGTAGTTACGAGAGCTTACAATCAGCACATCCTGAAAGTTTTTAGCCGCTCCTCTAATGAGTGCAATGCCACCAATATCTATTTTTTCGATGATATCCTCTTCACTGGCACCGCTGGCTACGGTTTCCTCAAAAGGATAGAGGTCCACGATTACCAGATCGATGGCAGGTATTTCAAATTGCTCTTTTTCTTTTTGATCTCCCTCGTAGTCTCTGCGGTGCAGAATCCCTCCGAAGATTTTCGGATGTAAGGTTTTCACCCTGCCGCCAAAAATAGAAGGGTACTCGGTGATATCTTCCACCGGTGTGACGGCCACATTCATGTCCTCAATGAATTTTTGAGTCCCTCCTGTGGAGTAGAGTTTTACCCCCAATTCGTTGAGTTTTTCAACGATTGGAGCCAATCCATCCTTATAAAAAACTGAAATTAGTGCTGATTTGATCTTTACTTCGCTCATCTATCTGAAAATAAGCTGCAAAGCTAAAGATTTATCATGTTTTTAAGGTGCTATCCCTGATGTAATCCTCCACTATTTGCGGAAAATACTGATGTTCCAAAGCGTGGATTCTCGAAGCAAGGGCATCTGGTGTGTCTTCAGGAGAAATGTCACAACTCGCCTGAAAAAGGATGCGGCCATCATCATATTTCTCGTTGACCAGGTGGATGGTGATCCCTGAGGTTTTCTCTTTTTGAGCAATGACAGCTTCATGTACGTGACTTCCGTACATCCCCTTTCCTCCATATTTAGGCAAAAGCGACGGATGAATGTTAATGATTTTATTTTCAAAAGCCTGGATCAGGTAGTCTGGGATCTTCCAGAGGAAGCCCGCCAATACAATGTAATCAACCTCATGGCGCGCCAGTACTTTCAGAAAAGCAGAAGAGATAAATTCCGTTTTGGAACAGGTGAAGGACGGAATTCCCAATTTTTTGGCTCGTTCCAGCACGTATGCCTCGGGCTTATTGGATAGTATGACAGAGGTATTGATTCCGTCTACCTGACTAAAATGTTTGACTAGCTGCTCGGCATTGGTGCCGCTTCCCGATGCAAAAATGGCAATGTTCAAATCCATGTTTTTATGAGTATCATACTCACTAGCCCCGATAGGATAATGAGGTTGGTAAATTTAACCAGGGAATTGTATTCTTTCTGCCGATCTGCCATCACCAGCCGATAGATAAACCAGAGAAAAACGGGAACGAGTCCCAAAAAGTAATATCGGACCAACCAAATGTCTACGGTGATCAGAAAGGAGACCAGAAGACCAGCACTCCCCAGGCAGACCAGATAGATGAAGAGTTTGGCTCCTCGAATACCGAAGATCACGGGAATGCTTTGACAGCCGAAGGTGGCGTCTCCTTTCACATCTTCTATGTCTTTGAGCACTTCTCGTATCAGGATAATCGCCATGGCGAAGAGCGAATAGATGTAGACCAGTACTTCGTTGCGCTGTAGGTATACGATCACGACAAGAAGTGTAAGTCCCGTCAGCATGGCGATGACTACATTGCCAATCAGCGTGATTCGGCGGAGGTAGTTGGAGTAGTACCAGAGGAAGAAGGAAGAAACTATATGAAGTACGCCAATTTTGATATCCAGATAAAATCCCAGACCTATCCCCCCAAGTGTCAGGAGAAAATGAGCTAACATGGCCAGGCGCCTTCTAAACATGGTGCCCACCACTACTTTTTGTGGCCGGTTGATCATGTCTATTTTCTGATCGTAGTAGTCGTTGATGATGTAACCGCCGGCGGCTATCATCATGGTGCTGACCACCATTGCAAAAAAACCAAGACCTGCTATTTGCTCATTTTTATGAGGGTAGGTGCTTACCAGAAACAAAGCAGTGAGGTACTGAGTAGCTCCAATCACGATCAGGTTAGGGATGCGACTCGCAATTAGAAACCCTACAAAATCGTATCGGATCAGTCTTTTCATTTTTTGTTTAGTAAACCAATCTGCTCACTGATTATTGTGTAGATGGTTTTATAGTCTGGGTGACGCTCCAGCAAATTCAGGTGTTTTTGGATTACTTCTTCGTCGTGGCGTATAGCCGGTCCGGTTTGTGCCATTCTTGGGTTTAATTCAATAGCTTTTTCTACGGTTTCCTGCATGAGATGGTTGAGGTCACTGAGCTGAAGGCCGGTGTCTTTCAAAATATCATCGGCTATGGTGTAGAGGTAATTGGTGAAGTTACTGGCAAAAACCGCTGCCAGATGGATTTTTAGTCTTTTTGCTGAATTTACCTGGTGGATGTCGTGTCCGAACAGGGTAGCCAGTTCAAGGATTTTGGATACGCTCTGCTCACTATTTCCCTCGATTAACAAGGGGATTTGCTCAAAATCTACAGGCTTGTTTTTGGTAAAAGTCTGAAACGGATAGAGCACACCACAGTGAGCCACTCCTTTCAATAAATCCAAAGGCTGAGCGCCAGATGTGTGGATGATCACGGTGTTTTTATGAAATCGGTAACGGCTGATGACCTCTTCAATGGCCTTATCCGGTACTGCCAGGAGCACAAAGTCAAATGGCGTTTCAGAGAAGTTTGTTTCTGAAGTATACGCTGAATTAAGGCTTAAAGTCTCGACCATCGAACGAGCCTTCTCAGCATCCCGTCCTATGACCATGCTGGCCTCATGGTCCACTTCTTTCAGCCTTCTGGCCAAATGATAACCCACGTTTCCGGTTCCAAGAATTGCAATTTTAAACGGCATGACCATGCAAATTACTCCATTCCTTTGTCACGCATCTTTTTAAACTCAGTGTAGCGTCTGTTGATAGCGATACCAAAACCGATAACGAGTAGTAACGTGCCCGACCAGAGGATATTGATCCATGGCTTTTCTACTGCCTCTATGATGATCCAGTCTTTTTGCGTGGTACTCAGACCAAAAACAAAGCTATTCTCTTCTGGCCTGATGGACTGAATCGTGATTCTGGAGGCAAGATCACTGACCACATCGGGAATACGGCCGGCCATTTTGTCCTTGATGATATAAATAGGCTCGGCAGTATACGTTTTTTGTTCACCTTCTATTTCGATGATCGCTTTCACTGCTACGTCCGATGGGCCCATTTCCACTCCTTCTATGCGCGATACGGGCACCATGTCGATAAACCTTGCCACATAGTCATTGATGAAAAACTGATCTCCGGGAGTCACGGTGATTTCTTGAATTTCACTCCACTCCACAGTTTGTTCCGGGTCGGGAAAGGTTCTCACATGTGTATAGAGGTCAGCTTTGAGGGTACGGCTGATATCGGGCGAGTACACAATCATGTCCATTGTTTCATTGATTTGCACCCTCGGGAAAAGCGTGAATTTGCTCCCATCCAACTTGCTATATTCTATTTCGAAGTAGCTGTTTTCAGGATTGATGATGGCTATGGTATCTCCTTTTTTGAGGGCTACATCGGTGCTCGATCGGCTGTCATTACCCATTACCAGCTGTAGTGGGCTGATGGCTCCTGCAATGTCGTTGATGTCTACATAACCCGAGTTTTTGGTCAGCTTCCTCAGTCCCTTGTAGTTGAGGGAGTAGCCTGCCATCTGCCTTGGCTCATTGAGAAATAAGAGGAGATTGTTTTGGTTGACCTCATCCGGAAATTCTTTACTCCAGAGCAGACCCGTGTTGTTTTTCGAAAGTATTTTGGAATACCCCGAGCTGAACAGAATACCAATCAGCATCATGGCCACCCCGATGTGGGCAATGGACCCGCCTGAGAGCTTTATGTTGGACCTGGCTACTGAGATGAGAATTTTCCCATTGGCAAAAATAGAATATACGGAAGCCGTCAGTAATAATAGATACCAGATGTTCTGGACTTTGGCCAGAATGAAAATCAGGGCGGTTACCACCAATGAAAGCATCACTGGCACAGTGAGCTCTTGTTTGAGTTTTTTGCCATCGATCTTTTTCCACCAAAAAAACTGGCCGGTTCCTGAAAGTACGGCCAATAGTATGGCAAAGTAAAGCTGAAACTGCGTGTAAAAGCCTACCTGATCTGCAGGAGGTGCCATATTGGAAGAGCCTCCGAAGGCTTCCACGATTTCGTTCCAGACCGGAATGGAGGTGGGGATGATGACCTGAAATGCCATTAGTGAAAGCACAGTGGCTCCCATGAAAATCCAAAATTCACGTGAATAGGCAGAGGTCTCCTCTTTACTCTCTGGAATATTTTTCCAGGCCCTGGCCGCCAAAAATATGGACAGACCAGTGAACACAAACAAGTAGATGAGCAACTGCCCTGAGAGTCCCAGGTCAGTAAAAGAGTGTACTGAGGCGTTGCCCAATACTCCACTTCTTGTGAGGAAGGTGGAATACACGATGAGTACATAGGTAGACAGAATCAAGATAATGGAAGCCTTAAGTGCGGCATCACTTTTCTTGAAAGCTATCATGGTATGAATGCCTGCCACCATGACGAGCCATGGTACGTAAATGGCATTTTCTACAGGGTCCCAGTTCCAGTAGCCACCAAAGTTCAAGGTCTCGTAGGCCCAGTAGGCTCCCATCAAAATGCCCACACCAAGTACTGCTGCTGAGAACTGAGCCCATGGAAGGGCTGGCCTGATCCATTCTTTGTATTTGCCCGTGATCAATCCTGCTATAGCATAAGCAAAGGGGATGACCGTAGTGGCAAAACCAAGAAACAGGGTAGGAGGGTGAATGACCATCCAATAATTTTGAAGCAGAGGGTTCAATCCTCGTCCATCTTCTGGGATAAAGTCTGGTTGAATCCGGAATATGGCATCGCTCACAACATCTCTTAGTAGGATGAAAGGGGAGCTCCCGATCTTCACATCGAAAATCACTACCCCCATAATCATGGAAACCAGAAATACCTGAGTAAAGGTAAATACCGCCATGAGGGACGGTCTCCAGGATTTGTTGGTGTGAATCAGGATGAGGCCTAGGACCGCATTCCAAAACATCCAGAGTAGGAAGGATCCTTCCTGGCCATTCCAAAAGCTGGACACCTGATAGTATGGTGGCAGGAATTTGGAGGTGTAGTTGTAAACATAATGGTACTCAAACATGTGACCTGAGATCATCACGAAGAGGGTGATCACTATGCTGAATATAGCTATGGCATGTACATAAAAGGCCCCTTTGGCAAATCGGGTCCATTTCTGCTCATTGTCATTGATGTTTTTGGCAAAAGCGTAAGTGGCAACTATGGCTGATACGAACGCCAATATAACCAGGAGGTGGCCCAAGTTGCCCGGGAAGTAGTGAATCATAGATTATACATTGACGCCTTCTTCCTGGTATTTAGAAGGGCATTTGAGTAATATTTTGTCTGCTACAAAATTTCCGTTTTGGTAGGCTCCCACCACCACTACCTGCTCAGAACGAAGAAAGTCCGTGGGCATGGGGTTAGGGTAATACACGACTTGAGAAACATTGTTCTCATCCAGCATTTCAAATTTGAAGGAAAGCATATCCGGGCTGCTTTCGATCCCAACTACTTCTCCTTCTGAAGTCTTTTTGAGCTTGCCTACCACGTGGATTTTGTTGTTGTTACCCTTTTCGGCCAGTGCTTTGGCGTCCTCGAAAGTGACATAGGCACTGGCGTCACCTGCGGTGGTCATGATGACCACTATGGCAATAGCGATGATGATGATTCCAAAAATGTGACTCTTTTTCATGGGTTATTTTTTATTGATGTCTTCTTCCAATTTCTTCAGTTTCCTGTCGATCCTCAGCAGGTAATAAAATAAACCGCCCAATATGATCAGGACCACCGCCAGGACCACATATATTTTCCCTTCACTTCGAAAAGTGTCCGCCATGGGAATCTGCAAGAGGATGGTGCTCAAAACAACCCCCAGGCTGTTCAATAAGTTCGGTAGTAAGTACATGAGGTTAATCATCTGTTTTTTGAATTAAAAGCGCATATCGGATTTTAATGGTAGTCACCCAAAAGCCGAGGAGTGTCCAGCCAATCACGGCTGGGTAAAAAACCATTCTGAGGTTGCTGTCCAGATCATAGGCATTAAATCCCGGGTTTCCACCGTTGCCAGGATGCAGGCTGTCTGTCATCCTGGGGAGGATAAAGAGCAACGGGATCAAGGCTGCAAATGCGAAAATGTTATATACTGCTGAAATCCGGGCTTTTTGCTGTTCATCCTGAAGAGATCCTCGCAAAATGAAGTATGCAAAGTAGATGAGTAGCCCAATGGCTGAAGCGTTCTGCTTGGGATCGCTACTCCACGGTTCGCCCCAGGTGAAAGTGGCCCAGAACATGCCGGTGACCATCCCCAACACCCCAAATAGAATGCCGACAGTGGCCAGTTGGCTACTGATAATGTCGTGCTTGTGTTCACCATTTGATAAATAGCGGATGGAGTGGATCACGGAAGCCAAAAACAAAAAAAGCATGCCAAACCACATCGGTACATGGAAGTGAAGCACGCGGATGGTTTCATTCAGAATAGGAAGACGTGGTACCGTAAAAAGAAGGCCACCCACTACTATATAGGCTAGTAAAATCATTGCCAGCCACTTCCACCAGTCCGTCTTCAAAAGATAATTCATAGCTAGGATTTCCAGGTAAAAGGAAACAGTATATAAGAGAGCGCAATGATAATAACATTCACGCTCAGGAGTGTAATCAGGTTGTCGTTTATGTCACTCCAAGATCCGCCCAAAACAATCGTCTTGGAATTGGAAATGGCTAGTATAAGGATAGGTATGATGACTGGAAATCCTAAAATGGCCATCATCACAGCATTATTGTTGGTTTTGCTGGCAATTGATGAAACCATGGTAAATGCAGAGGATAAACCAAATGAACCCACCAAAAGGTTGACCAGAAAAGGTGTCATTTCCTTTACCGGAAAGCCCAGGAAAATGGTATAGACCAACAATGCTCCTCCGATGAGAAGCCATTGGTAGAGGCTATAATAGATGAGCTTGGCTAGAATGATGCGCTCCGGTCTGATCAGATGAAAATAGTAAAGCGTTCGGTCTTCCTCTTGTGAGAAGCTCTTTGCCACGGCATTGATGGAGATAAAGAGTAAAATGAGCCAAAAAAGCGCGTTCCAGGTTTTGGGCTCAATAAAGCCCGTGAAGGACAGGTAACTGGTGATGATCAGTGAGGTGATATACAGCAGAATGCCCGCCAGCGGGTATTTCGAGCGCCAGTCTATTTGTAAATCTTTGTAAATCAACCATCTCAGTTGCTTGAGCATGTGGCAAAATTAAGAGTTAAAAACCTTACAATGCTCATGATTACTTGTAAAAAGGGCACAATGATTTTAGCATTGCATAAAAAAAATCCCTTGGAGAAGCAGACACCCATTTTGGTCACCGGTACAGCCGGTTTTATAGGATTTCATTTAGCCCGCCGATTATTGAACGAAGGTTATCAGGTTGTAGGCATAGATATGGTCAATGACTACTATGATCTTCAGCTCAAGGAAGATCGGCTTAAAATACTCGAAGCGTTCGAGGGATTTACCTTTTACCGCTTCAACCTGATGGACAAACCTAAGGTGTTCGAATGTTTTGAGAAGCATGGCTTTCAATATGCCGTGAATCTCGCGGCGCAGGCTGGCGTGAGGCATTCACTGACACACCCGCAGGATTATATTGATTACAATCTCACTGCTTTCCTGAATATTCTTGAAGCTTGTAAAAAGTTCGGAATTAAGCACCTTGTATATGCGTCCTCCAGTTCGGTGTACGGCGCAAATACCAATTTGCCTTTTTCCGAAAAACACAATATTGACCACCCGGTCTCTCTATATGCCGTGACAAAGAAGGCCAATGAGCTCATGGCTCATGCTTATTCGGTGAATTATAACATTCCTACTACTGGATTGAGGTTTTTCTCGGCCTACGGTACCTGGGGCAGGCCCGATATGGCCATGTTCATATTCGCTACCAAAATGCTCAAAGATGAACCCATAGATGTTTATAACAATGGGCAGATGCTCCGGGATTTCACTTATGTAGATGATATACTTGAGGGCATTTGCAGGTTATTGCCCCAGCCAAGCCTTCCTGATCCGGCATGGGACTCCAATGATCCTAATCCCAGTACAAGTTTTGGACCCTACCGGATATTCAATATTGGAAACAATTCGCCTGTCAAATTGATGGATTTTATTGAGGCGATTGAGAAGAAGATTGGGAAAAAGGCTAAAATCAATTTCTTACCTCTCCAGACCGGGGATGTACCATCAAGCGTGTCGGATGTTTCAGCGCTTGAGGAAGCCGTGGGCTATAAGCCTTCGACAAGTATTGAGACAGGAATTAATAACTTCATGGACTGGTACAGGGAGTACTATAATCTATAAATTGAGGAATGAAAAAAGTGCTTATCACAGGGGGAGCAGGCTTCATAGGATCTCATGTGGTCCGATTGTTCGTAAAAAAATACCCTGAGTACCATGTTTTCAATCTGGACAAATTGACCTACGCAGGGAATCTTGAGAACCTTCGTGATGTCGAGGCTGCTCCTAATTATACCTTTATTAAGGGAGATATTTGCGATGCTTCTCTGTTGGAGGAGCTTTTCGAAAAAAATGATTTTGATGGGGTCATTCACCTGGCTGCAGAATCACATGTGGACCGATCCATCAGTAATCCGATGGCCTTTGTGGAAACTAATGTCTTGGGAACGGTAACCCTTCTCAACGCAGCGAAGGCTAATTGGAAAGGAAAACCAGGCAAGCGTTTTTATCATGTCTCAACGGATGAGGTATATGGTTCTCTAGGAGCGGAAGGTTACTTTACCGAGGCTACACCATACGATCCAAAATCGCCCTATTCGGCTTCCAAGGCTGCATCGGATCATTTTGTGCGGGCGTATCACAATACCTACCAACTACCTGTCATTATCTCCAATTGCTCTAACAACTATGGGTCTTTTCATTTTCCGGAAAAGTTGATCCCACTTACCATACATAATATTCAGCAAGGGAAGTCAATCCCCGTATATGGAAAAGGCGAGAACATCCGGGATTGGTTGTTTGTGGAGGATCATGCGATCGCCATTGACGTGATCTACCACAAAGGGAAAACTGGCGAGACCTATAATATTGGTGGTTTCAACGAATGGACCAATATTGATTTAGTGAGACTGCTCTGCAAGATTATGGACCGGAAACTTGGCCATGTGCCTGGCACTTCTGATCGACTGATCACATTCGTCACCGACAGGGCTGGTCATGATTTGAGGTATGCCATTGATGCATCCAAACTTAAAAATGAACTCGGTTGGGAGCCATCCCTACAGTTTGAAGAAGGGCTGGAGAAAACGGTCGACTGGTATCTGGAAAATCAGGATTGGTTGTCAGATGTCACTTCGGGGGAGTATCAAAATTATTATAACGCACATTACCAGCAATGAAAGGAATCATACTAGCCGGCGGCTCAGGTACGAGACTGCACCCTTTGACACATGCCATTAGTAAGCAGATTCTGCCTGTTTATGACAAGCCGATGATCTATTATCCTCTTTCAGTGCTCATGCTGGCTGGTATCCGGGAGATATTGATCATTTCTACCCCAAGAGATTTACCCGTATTTGAGGAACTCTTAGGCAATGGAGAAAATCTGGGCTGTAAGTTTTCCTACGCGGTTCAGGAAAAGCCTGAAGGTCTGGCACAGGCATTTATCATTGGTGAGGAGTTCATTGGTGCTGACACCGTTGCTCTTGTGCTTGGGGATAACATATTTTATGCTTCAGGATTCTCCAAAAAGTTACAGGCATGTGCTGATCCCACTGGGGGAATCGTTTTTGCCTATCATGTGACAGACCCACAGCGCTACGGAGTGGTTGACTTTGACGAGCATGGTCGGGTGCTCTCAATAGAGGAAAAGCCAGCCAATCCCAAATCAAACTACGCCGTGCCCGGATTGTATTTCTACGACAATGAAGTGGTGGGCATAGCCAAGAGTATCAAGCCCAGCTCAAGGGGCGAGCTTGAAATCACGGAGGTCAACAACCAATACCTAAAGGCCGGAAAGTTAAGGGTAGAGAAGCTGGATAGGGGAACGGCCTGGCTGGATACCGGCACTTTCAAATCACTTATGCAGGCTGGTGAATTTGTTAGAGCGATCGAGGAGCGTCAAGGGTTAAAAATAGGTTGTATTGAGGAGGTTGCTTTCAAAATGGGTTTCATCACCCAGAAACAGTTGGAAGCGCTGGCGGAGCCACTATTGAAAAGTGGATATGGGGAATACTTACTTCAGGTACCAAAATGGAAGTGATTGAGACAGCATTGAAGGATTGCTTCATCATAAAAACCAAAGTTTTTGGTGATGAACGAGGATTTTTTCTGGAATCATTCAACCAGAAAGGACTGGCCGAGCAAGGCATTCATTTTGACGTAAAGCAGATTAACTTTGCCAAATCTGAGAAAAATGTTTTGCGTGGCCTCCATTATCAGGTAGCACCCTTTGGACAAACCAAGCTGGTGGGGGTGATTTCGGGAGCTGTAGTTGATGTGGTGGTGGATATCAGAAAATCCTCGCCCACATTTGGTCAGTCTCTCAAAATCGAGATCAGTACACAGGACACTTTTTTACTGATCCCAAAAGGATTTGCCCATGGCTATTATACCTTAGCGGATGAAACCATTTTCTATTATGCGGTGGACAATTCTTATTCACCCGAAAGTGAACGGGGAATCATATATAATGATCCTGATTTAAATATTGATTGGGGCATAAATGGAACGCCAAAGATTTCCACAAAAGATCAACATCAGTCCCTGATGTCAAAAGCTGAATTATTTAATTAGAATGACAAAGAAGAAAGTATTAATAACAGGAGGAGCAGGTTTTTTGGGTTCGCATTTATGTGATCGCTTTATCGCTGAAGGTTACGCAGTAGTAGCCATGGATAATTTGCTTACCGGCGACATTTCCAATATAGAGCATTTGATGGGACACAAGGATTTTGAGTTCCAACACCATGATGTGTCTAAGTTTGTACACGTGGCAGGAGACCTTGAGTACATTCTCCACTTTGCTTCTCCGGCTAGTCCAATTGATTACCTGAAGATGCCTATTCAGACCATGAAGGTAGGCTCCCTTGGTACATTAAATTGCCTGGGCCTGGCTAAGGATAAAGGAGCTCGGATGCTTATCGCTTCTACCTCTGAGGTATATGGGGATCCGTTGGTGCATCCTCAGACAGAGGATTATTGGGGTAATGTCAATCCCGTGGGTCCCAGAGGAGTTTACGATGAAGCCAAACGATTTCAAGAGGCTCTGACTATGGCTTATCATACTTTTCATGGCTTGGAGACGAGAATTGTACGAATCTTCAACACGTTTGGCCCCAGAATGAGGTTGGACGATGGCAGGGTGCTGCCGGCATTTATTTCCCAAGCTCTTAAAGGCGAAGACCTGACGGCTTTTGGGGATGGTTCTCAGACAAGGTCATTTACCTATGTAGATGATTTGGTGGAGGGGATTTATCGATTATTGAAAAGCGATTATGCCAGCCCCGTGAATATTGGTAATCCGGAAGAGATCACCATTAACGAGTTCGGCGAGGAGATCATCCGGTTGACAGGAAGCAAGTCCAAGATCAGCTATAACCCGCTGCCCAAAGATGATCCGAAGCAGCGCAAGCCGGATATTACCCTGGCGAAGGAACTACTGGGGTGGGAGCCTAAGTATACACGGTCCGAAGGCCTGAAACCAACCCTTGAGTATTTCAAGAAAAAAGTACTAGGTTAATTAGAAGGTGATGGAATTCAAAATTGCTGTCATAGGTCTGGGATATGTAGGACTACCACTTGCAGTGGAATCAGGGAGGAAATACAAAACAATCGGGTTTGATATTAATACCACAAGAATATCGGAACTGAAGGCAGGCACCGATAGAACTCAAGAGGTGGATAAAGAGGATTTGTTGGGCGCAAAGCACCTCACTTTTTCTTCAGAGCCGTCAGCTCTTTCAGATTGCAATTTTTACATTGTTACAGTGCCCACTCCTGTGGACCAGCACAAAAAACCAGATCTGAGTCCGATAATTAGTGCTTCCAGGATGATCTCATCCCTTTTGAAAAAGGGAGATATAGTAGTGTATGAGTCCACAGTTTACCCTGGCTGTACAGAGGAGATATGTGTGCCGGAGCTCGAGAAGAGTGGACTGGTATTCAATGAAGACTTTTTCTGCGGCTATTCACCGGAAAGGATCAATCCTGGAGATAAAGTTCACCGGCTGACAACCATCCTAAAAGTTACGAGTGGGAGCAATCCGGAAGCTGCAGAAACAGTGGATCATTTTTATAAGTCTATCGTCACTGCAGGTACCTACAAAGCCTCTTCTATTAAAGTGGCTGAGGCAGCGAAAGTGATTGAAAATTCCCAGCGCGACATTAACATTGCCTTCGTCAATGAGCTGAGTTTGATCTTTGATAGAGTGGGAATTGACACGCAGGAGGTTTTGGAAGCTGCTGGTACCAAGTGGAATTTTCTGAAATTCACACCTGGCCTTGTAGGGGGGCATTGTATCGGGGTTGATCCCTTTTACCTTACCTATAAAGCTGAGGAGTTGGGTTATCATCCGCAGGTGATTCTTTCGGGAAGGAAGATCAATGACAACATGGGAGCTTATGTGGCCCAGCGGACGATCAAGTTGCTTTCACAGAAGAAAAAGCTAAGTCAGCAAACAAAGGTGCTGATTCTGGGAATCACCTTCAAGGAGAACTGTCCGGATATCCGAAACTCGCGTGTCATTGATATTTACAGAGAACTGGTTGACTTTGGGGTGGATACGGATGTGTTCGACCCCAATGCGGATCAGGTAGAAGTGTCAGTAGAATATGGTATAAATATGCTTAATGAACCAGTTTACAGCAGTTACGAGGCGATTATACTGGCAGTCGCTCACGGTCAGTTTCTGGAATTGGACTGGTCGTCAATACGAAATAATATATCAGTAATTTTTGATGTAAAGGGGCTTTTACCTAAGGAATTTGTAGATTCGCGCCTTTAATGGTTTGTTTTTTTCAACAATTCGTCAAAAAACTGAATAAATAATCAGTTTCAATAACAAAACATTGAGTATCCAGGAAAACATCATACCGCACGATCATGCCATTAAACTGGAAGACAGAGTCCGGAAGAACGGCTATGCACCTAAACTGATCTGGTTTACAGGTCTTTCAGGATCTGGAAAATCAACATTGGCAAGTGCTTTTGAAGTCTACCTGTTCAATCAGGGATATGGTACGTATATTCTGGATGGAGATAATGTGCGTTCGGGTTTGAATAAGGATCTGGATTTTTCTGATTCCAGCCGAGTGGAGAACATTCGTCGGATTGCTGAAGTGTCTAAACTTTTCGTGGATGCCGGAGTAGTGGTGTTAACGGCTTTTATCTCACCGTTTAGGGCAGATAGGGCGCAAGCCAGGGATTTAGTGGGAGGAGAAAATTTCATTGAGGTGTTTGTGGATACACCTATTGAGGTGTGTGAACAAAGAGATGTGAAGGGCCTATATGCCAAGGCGAGAGCGGGAAAAATTCCGAATTTTACAGGGATAGATTCTCCTTTTGAGACCCCGGAACATCCTGATGTACACATACGGACTGCCGGCCAATCAGTGGAGGAGTCCCTTAAAGAATTGATCGAACAAATAGTACCAAAATTAAAATAGCAAATGAAGAGCTATAATTTGACGCACCTTAAGGAGTTAGAAGCAGAGTCGATATACGTCTTGAGAGAGGTTTTTGCGCAATTTGAAAATCCCGCCATTTTATTTTCTGGGGGTAAAGATTCTATTGTAGTTACCCACCTTGCCAGAAAGGCCTTTCATCCTGCAAAGATTCCATTTCCATTGGTGCATATCGATACTGGTCACAATTTTCCTGAAACCATCGATTTCCGGGATAAGTTAGTGGAGACCCTCGGAGCAAAACTGGTAGTAGGGTCTGTTCAAAAGTCCATTAATGATGGCAGAGCGGCCGAGGAGCGAGGTAAAAATGCCACCAGAAATGCCATTCAGACAGTGACACTACTGGATACAATCGAGGAAAATCAATTCGATGCGGCCATAGGTGGAGCAAGACGGGATGAGGAGAAGGCACGAGCCAAAGAACGGTTTTTTTCTCACAGAGATGAATTTGGTCAGTGGGATCCTAAAAATCAAAGGCCTGAGCTTTGGAATATCTTCAATGGGAAGCAGCACCATGGTGAACACTTTAGGGTGTTTCCATTGAGCAATTGGACGGAAATGGATGTTTGGCAATACATTTTGGCTGAGAACATCGACATCCCTTCATTGTATTTCGCGCATAAGCGGAAGGTGATCAGACGAAGCAATACCTGGCTTCCTGTTTCGGATTTCATACAGATTGATCCAAAAGAAGAAGTGGTGGAAAAGATCATAAGATTCCGAACGCTGGGAGATATTACCATTACAGGCGGGGTGGAGTCAGATGCTGATACCCTTGAAAAAATCGTGGAAGAGGTAGCCGCGGCAAGGAACACGGAACGAGGAGACAGGGAAGATGACAAGCGCTCTGAGACGGCTATGGAAGACAGAAAGCGGCAGGGGTATTTTTAGTGGATTAGCCATTAGCTGTTGGGTATTAGGCTTTGGCGGCTAGGTATAGGTATTGGCCTATAGCTGTAAGCTATTTGACTTTTGAACTAACTAGATGAGGGACTTTACGAAGTATGATGTTTGGAATAACGCAATCAGCTTATCAGTGAAGATTTATTCCCTCACAGCCAACTATCCGGGTGAAGAAAAATATGGACTCGTTAGCCAGTTGAGAAGGGCTTCGGTTTCAGTGCCTTCTAATTTTGCCGAAGGATGTAGTCGATCATCAGAAAAGGATTTCAAGAGATTCATTGAAATTGCGATTGGGTCGGCTTTTGAGCTTAAAACCCAGCTGGTTATTTCCAATAAGTTGGGACATTTATCAGAGAGAGATTTTTCATCTGTAATTGATGATCTTGATATTATTGCAAAACAACTAAATTCTTTTAGGAATAAATTGAATTAAAATGAGCAAAACAGGCGAACAGCCAACAGCCAAAGCGAATAGCTACCTGGACATGGAGCTACTTCGATTCACCACCGCAGGCAGTGTGGATGATGGAAAGAGCACCCTCATTGGAAGACTGTTATTTGATTCCAAATCGATTTTTGAGGATCAGATGGAGCAGGTGCGTCAGTCAAGTGAGCGAAAGGGACTCGAAGGGGCAGATTTGGCTTTGCTGACAGACGGGCTAAAGGATGAGCGTGAGCAAGGAATTACCATTGACGTGGCCTACCGATACTTTGCTACACCCAAGCGGAAGTTTATTATTGCGGATACACCGGGCCATATACAGTATACCAGAAACATGGTCACAGGGGCGTCTACGGCCAATGTTGCTTTGATCCTTATAGATGCCAGAAATGGCGTTGTAGATCAGACTTGTCGTCACTCGATCATTGCTTCATTGCTTCAGATTCCACACCTCGTGGTTTGTGTCAATAAGATGGATCTGGTGGATTATAGCCAGGAAGTTTATGACAATATCGTAGAGAGCTTTGAGAATTTTGCTTCGAAATTGGAAGTAAAGGATGTGAGGTTTATACCTATCAGCGCATTGAAGGGGGACAATGTGGTGAACAGAAGTGAGAATATGTCCTGGTTTGAAGGCTCTACTTTGCTCTATACCCTGGAACATATGCACATCGGTAGCGATCACAACCACATCGATTGCAGGTTTCCTGTACAGACGGTTATCAGGCCTAAATCTGATAAGTATCATGACTATAGAGGGTATGCCGGCCGCATAGCCGGAGGAATTTTCAAGCCTGGAGATGAAGTGACCGTGCTGCCATCAGGATTTAGTTCTAAAATCAAATCGATTGAAACCTTTGATGGCCCTATCGAGGAGGCGTATGCGCCCATGTCGGTGACGATCACACTGGAGGATGACGTGGATGTGAGCAGAGGAGACATGCTGGTGAGAACTAATAATCAGCCCGAAGCAAAACAGGATTTGGAAGTGATGCTTTGTTGGTTGAACCAGAAAGGTCCTATGCCAAGGACTAAGTATACGCTTCGTCATACCACTGCTGACATGAAAGCCATGATCAAAGAGGTGCGATATAAGCTGGATATCAATACCCTTCACCGGAATGAGGAAGACAAGAATGTAGGGATGAATGATATTTGTAGGGTACAGCTGAGGACTACCAAGCCAGTTCTGGCGGATTCTTACAGAAAAAACAGACAGACAGGGAGTATCATATTGGTTGACGATGCTACCAACGAGACTGTGGCAGCAGGTATGATTATCTGATTTTATTCAAAAACAATAACCTAACAGTCACCTGCATTCTATTATAGAGTGCAGGTGACTTTTCTTTACATGTATGGACTTTAACAACCTTTTAGAGATAGCCAAAATTGCCGCCCAAAAGGCGAGTGTAGAAATTCTTCGTATTTACGACTCGGGTGATTTTTCTATTGAGGCAAAATCTGACCACTCACCTCTGACCCTGGCAGATAAGGCATCACACCAGGCCATTGTTAAGGAGTTGGAGCCGACAGGAATTCCCATTCTGAGTGAAGAAGGAAATTCGATTCCCTATGAAACGAGAAGCCAGTGGGATTACTTCTGGATGATTGATCCATTGGACGGAACCAAGGAGTTTATCAAAAAAAATGGAGAGTTCACGGTAAACATTGCGTTGATTCATGAGAATCGAGCCATACTTGGGGTGGTTTTTACACCAGTGTTGAATGATCTTTTTTGGGCGGTCAAAGGAGATGGTTCCTTTAAAAATGGTGACCGCATAAGTTCAAATCACTTTAGTTTGAGTGACAAAGGCCTCAATGTAGTGGCTTCCAGGTCTCATTTGAATGACGAAACGCAGGCCTATCTGGACGAACTGAATGAGCCTCAGACATTATCCAAGGGCAGTTCCTTGAAATTGCTGATGATTGCGGAGGGGGTGGCAGATCTGTATCCGCGTTATGCGCCCACCATGGAATGGGATACCGCAGCCGCCCAGATTATCGTTGAGGAAGCTGGCGGCGCCGTTATCGTAAAAGGGACCAATGAGCCGGTGGCTTATAACAAGCAGAACCTGTTGAATCCGCATTTTTTGGTGACTGGCCGGTTAAAAAGCTAGGTCAACAGGTTTTTTTCATACCAATCAGATTCATCAATCGTTTTACTACCTTTGCATCCGAAATTTGAAAATAGAATGAGTAAAGTCATTATCAGAATTTTTCTGGTTTGTATCATTACCGTTGCACATGTTGCGATCACCAAAGCCCAGGACGCTTCCAGTATTCAAAATCTGCAGAATGTGAATGTAGATGAACTGAGCGATGAGCAGGTTCAGAAGTTCATCGACCAAATGGAGGCCAGTGGGTATTCGGAACAACAGCTTGAAGTCCTTGCCAGAGCCCGTGGGATGTCATCTACACAGCTTTCCAAGCTTAGACAAAGGATAGCAAAGCTTCAATCAGGAAGCAGTGGAGGAGGAAGTAAGGAAATATCTAGAGGTAGAACCTCAACGATCGATTACAATAGACAGGCCAACGACGAAAACCGGTCGTCAACATTTGATCCCTTTGCATCTATTTTCCCACTAGATACCTTAAAGGATGATTCAGAATTAAAGATTTTTGGACTTTCTTTTTTTAAGAATCAGAACCTCACCTTTGAGCCGAGTTTAAGTATCGCCACTCCAAAAGGGTATCAGATTGGTCCTGGAGACCAAATCATTATTGATGTGTGGGGCGCTTCAGAACAGACCTATCAATTAGAAGTATCACCAGAGGGGTCTATCATTATTCCAAGTTTGGGGCCTATTTATCTGAATGGACTTTCTATGGAGCGGGCCGAATCAAGGATCTTGTCCAAGTTGAAAGCCATCTACAGCACTCTGGGGGACAATACTCATGCTCAGGTGAGTTTGGGTCAAACAAGAACCATTAATGTCAATGTGATTGGTGAAGTAGACCGGCCGGGAACCTATCAAATGTCCTCATTTGGGACAGCCTTCAATGCCTTGTATTTTGCGGGAGGTCCGAATAATAAGGGTTCACTGAGAGATATTCAAGTATTCAGGGGCGGGCAAAAAGTGGCTACCCTGGATGCTTATAGTTTTTTGATTTACGGCGAGGGTCAAAACATCATGCTTCAGGATCAGGATGTACTGTTGGTAAAGCCTTATCTCAATCGGATTTCCATTGATGGAGAGGTGAAGCGTCCGGCCATATATGAAATCAAGGCTGAGGAATCTTTATCAAAGCTCCTTGAGTTCTCTGGCGGGTTCACCGCCATGGCCTACCAGGCAAGCATTTCACTAAGAAGAAATTTGGGAAACCGAAAAACCGTCCAGACCATATCACCTGAGGACTTTGCAGGATTTAAGTTACAGGGGGGGGATTATATTGAGATCGGGGCCATTCAGGATCAGTTTATCGGAAGGGTTCGGATAGAGGGAGCAGTGAATCATCCCGGTGAGTTTGAACTCAAAGAAGGCATGATGTTGTCTGATCTAATAGCTGTTTCAGATGGATTCCGAGCAGATGTCTTCTTGCCAAGAGCGATAGTGATCAGGCAGAATGATGATTTAACCCTTTCAAATTTGGCTTTTTCTCCTCAAGAAGTACTGAATGGAACCTTTGATTTGGCATTGAAATCAGAAGATCTGATTAGGGTTCAATCGCTTTTCGACATGAAAGAGAACTATACGGTGTCTATTCAGGGTGAGGTGTTGATCCCTGGCAATTATCCGTTTGCAAAAGGGATGACCGTGGAGAATCTCATTTATCTGGCGAATGGTTTTAAGGAAACTGCAGCTAAGTCTTTTGTGGAGGTGGCTCGTAGGGTTACAGAGGACATGGGAGACGGGAGCAATGCATCTGAGATTTTCAATTTTCCAATTGATCAGAATTTGTCGTTGAATGCAACTGGTTCGCAATTTGAGTTGAAACCCTTTGATCTGGTGGTGATCCGTAAGTCACCTTTCTATGAAAAACAAAGTATTATAGAGATTGAAGGAGAAGTGCAATATCCCGGAAAATACGCTTTGCAAACTAAAAACGAGCGCATCTCTGATGTGTTGAAGCGTGCTGGGGGATTGACGGCTTTCGCTTACGCCAAAGGAGCGACACTGATTCGACGAACGGAGTATTATGTTTCAGATGATGAAGGGGATGAAGCGGCAAAGATTAGAAGAGAAGAATTGAAGGGTCTGTTAGCTCGGGATACGCTCGTGGATAAGAGTCAACAAGCTTTTAAGGCACAGGAATCGATAGGGATCCGTTTAGTAGAAATTCTTGAAAACCCCGGCTCTGGTTTTGATCTGATCCTCAAGGAGGGGGATGTGATCAGTATACCAAGGGAATTGCAAACTGTAAGAATACGTGGTGAGGTACTCTACCCAAGTACCGTGCGGTTTGATAAGTCGAATTCCTTCAATCAATTTATTTCGAAGGCGGGGGGGTTTGCAGACAACGCCAAGAGAAACAAGTCTTACGTGGTTTATGCCAACGGTAGCGCCGAACGGACCCGAAGTTTTCTGTGGTTTAAAGACTATCCCAAGGTAGAGCCTGGAGCGGAGATAATTATTCCAAGGAAGCCTGAGCGGAGAAAGTTAAGTCCCGGAGAGATTATTAGCATTACCACAGGTATAGGTACGTTAGCATTGATTATTAATAATTTGACTAGGTGATGCTGGGTTACGCTTTTGTTTGTTTCAGTTTGCTACTTCATGACAAAATGAACCTTTACCGAAATCCTCATTTTTTAAGCTTACCTTTGCGCTCCGATTAGTATGAAAGAATCAAAAAAAATCATACAAGAAGACGAAATAGACCTCCTCGAACTCGTACGAGTCATTTGGTCCAAACGCCGCTTCATCCTGAAAGTAACAGGCATCTTCGTGGTACTTGGTCTTATCATCTCTTTCGCCTCAAAAGTGGAATACGAAGCTTCCTGCAAGCTGATGCCCGAGAGCCAGGAAGGCACAAAAGGCAAGCTCGGTGGCCTCGGTGGCTTGGCAGGCCTGGCAGGGATAGATTTGGGGCTGGGAACCACCGGCTCACTCACCCCTCAGCTCTATCCGGAAATTGTAAAAAGCGTCCCTTTTCAACTACAGCTTATCCACACACCCATACGCTTTGAAAAGCTCGATTCACTAATGAGCAGCTACACGTACTTCACGGAAATGGACAGGCCGTCACTCTTTGGCTTCATCACCGAGTATACCATTGGACTGCCAGGAAAGATCAAGGGACTCTTTACTGCTGAGGAAGTGGCGCCTTCCAACCCAGCTAATGATGACCTGATTCGCCTGACCAAAGAAGATTGGAGTCTGGTAGAAACATACCGCGAGCGCATCAGTGTTTCTGTAGATGATAAGACGGGCATTATTACCGTAACCACCGAAATGCCAGACCCCTATGCCGCGGCGCGGGTAACCGATCTGGTGGTAAAAAAGCTTACCAGTGAGGTGACCAACTACAAAGTAGAAAAGGCGCAGGTTAATCTGGAGTTTATCCGGGAGCGTTATGCAGAGGCCGAGAAGGAGTATGAAGCCAAACAAAAGCAGCTAGCTCGTTTTACGGATCGAAATAAGAACATTACCAGCTCCCTGGTGCAGATAGAGTACCAGCGACTCCAAAACGAAATGAACATCACCTTTGAGGTGTACAAGGGCTTGGCCACTCAGCTTGAGCAGGCCAAGATTAAGGTAAAGGAGGAAACGCCAGTGTTTACTATATTGGAGCCGGTAAAGGTGCCTGTGGGAAACAGTTCACCGAAGAGAGGTTTAATTCTCATCGGCATGTCTCTTTTTGGGGGTATAATAGCCATAATATTTTCAATATTCAAAAATTCAGATAAAAAATGAAAGTTGTCATCTTAGCAGGCGGTTTTGGGACAAGATTGAGCGAGGAAACAGTATTGAAGCCTAAGCCTATGGTCGAAATTGGTGGAAAGCCAATTCTGTGGCATGTCATGAAAACATATTCTCAGCATGGTTTTAATGACTTCATTATTTGCCTTGGATACAAGGGCTATGTTATCAAAGAATACTTTGCTAACTATTTCTTGCACATGTCTGACGTCACCTTTGATATGGTATCTAATGGTGTGGAGTATCATAAGTCAGAGGCTGAGCCTTGGAAGGTAAGTTTAATTGATACAGGTTCGGACTCAATGACCGGAGGTCGTATTCGAAGAGTAAAGGATTATCTCAACAACGAACCTTTTATGCTGACCTATGGCGATGGGGTTGGCAATGTAAATATTCAAGAGTTAATGAGCTTTCACCGAACAAATAAGAAGTTACTAACTGTAACAGCTGTGCAACCATCAGGAAGATTTGGGTCGTTAAACATAGACAAACAGGATAGTGTTACCTCTTTTCTGGAAAAACCTAAGGGTGATGGTAATTGGATCAATGGTGGTTTTTTTGTTTGTGAATCTGAGGTTATTGATTTTATTGATGGTGACCAAAGTATATGGGAGAGAACTCCAATGGAGCGGATTGCAGCTAGTAACGAAATGGTGGCTTATAAACATACTGGATTTTGGAAGCCAATGGATACCTTAAGAGATAAAATGGAATTAGAGCAATTATGGGAGTCGGGTGAAGCTCCGTGGATAAATTAAAAGCAATGACTTCTTTCGGCGTGGAAAATTATTTTAGGGAAAAATATGCTGGCAAAAGAGTATTTATCACCGGTCATACAGGATTTAAAGGATCATGGCTTACAACATGGCTAATCGAAATAGGAGCCATTGTAAAGGGATATAGCCTTGAACCTGTGCATGGGCTAAATCTTTTTGAGAGCCTAGAAATTAAAGGTAATCATGAGTCTAAAATTGGTGACATTCGTGACTATGAGAGGCTCGAATCAGAAGTCGTTGATTTTGAACCGGATTATGTATTTCATCTAGCAGCTCAACCGCTTGTTCGTTATTCTTATGATTATCCAATTGATACTTACCAAACTAATGTAATAGGTACTGGTAATTTGTTAATGGCCATAAAAAAATTAGACAATCCTTGCGCTATAGTTTTAATCACTACGGATAAGGTTTATTTAAATAATGAGTGGCACTATCCTTATCGTGAGACAGATCGTTTGGGAGGTTATGACCCGTATAGTTCTAGTAAAGCATGTTGCGAATTGTTAATTGATTCATTTAGAAATTCGTACTTTAATCTAAACCAATATCAATATCACCAAAAAGCCATAGCGGTTGCTCGTGCAGGAAATGTAATAGGTGGAGGTGATTGGTCTCGAGATAGAATAATCCCAGATATTGTCAAGGCACTCAGGTCAAATAAGACAGTGGAAATGAGAAATCCCAGAGCCGTCAGACCTTGGCAGCACGTGATTGAACCTTTGGCAGGATATCTCCTCTTGGGAGCTAGATTATCTGAAACCCCCTGTCAATTTGCGAAAGCGTGGAATTTTGGTCCTTTATTGCAAGATAACATTACTGTTAATAAGCTGGTTGATCATGCAATTGAAATTTGGGGCAGTGGAACCAGTAAGGATATCTCAAACGATAAAGATCCCCATGAAGCGGGTTTGCTAAAGTTGGATATTAATAAAACATTGAATGAATTAGGCTGGAAACCAAAGTTCGATAGTAAAGAAGCCATTCATTTAACCATTCAATGGTATAAAGATTTTATTTCAGGTCAAAATTCAAAAGACCTTTTATTAAAAGATATTTCGAAATATTTAAAGAAAGCAGAATGAAATTTACGAACCTGATTGATGATCATCTAATAAGCAGTCTTCGAAAGATTGCTGCTGAAAAAGTAAAGCAGGTAATTACACCAGGTATTGATTATATTCCTGTAACAGGGAAGGTCTTAGATGAAGACGACCTGCTCTATGGTGTTGAATCTGTTCTGGATGGCTGGTTAACAGCAGGCAGATTTGGAAGAAAATTTGAATATGAGTTTGCAAAATATTTTGGGAGTAAGTCCTCTATTTTGGTAAATAGCGGATCATCAGCTGATTTGGTAGCGTTCTATACACTTACTTCCCCGAAACTGGGTGACCGGGCAATAAAGCCCGGTGATGAGGTGATAACCGTTGCTGCTGGATTTCCAACTACAGTTAACCCGATTATACAATTTGGTGCAGTTCCAGTATTTCTAGATATCGATATCCCTACATATAACGCAAAGGTGGAGTTATTGGAACAGGCAATTTCACCCAAGACAAAGGCCATTATGATGGCACATACCCTTGGTAATCCTTTTGATTTGGCTGTAGTGACAGAAATCGCTAAAAAATATAATTTATGGCTAATCGAAGATGATTGTGATTCTCTCGGAGCGACATTTAATGGACAAAAAACGGGCACATTTGGAGACTTGGCTACTGTCAGCTTCTATCCTGCTCACCATATTACAATGGGGGAAGGTGGAGCGGTTTTAATAAATAATCCTCGACTGAAAATGATCGCTGCGAGTTTTCGGGATTGGGGTCGTGATTGTTACTGTGATCCAGGAAAAGACAATACTTGTAAAAAGCGTTTTGAGTGGCAACTTGGTGATTTGCCCTATGGTTATGATCATAAATACACATACAGTCATATAGGGTTTAACCTCAAAGTGACCGATATGCAGGCAGCTATTGGATTGAGTCAATTACAAAAGGCAGACCAGTTTGTCGCTAAGCGACGTGAAAATTTTCAGATGCTATACAAAACAATGAAACAGTTTGAAGAATATTTTATTTTGCCCGAAGCTACACCAAATTCAGATCCAAGCTGGTTTGGGTTCATGTTGACTATTCGTGATGGTGTGGAAATCGACCGTCATGATCTAGTGCAACACTTAGAAAATAATAAGATTGGAACCAGACTTTTGTTTGCTGGCAATCTGATGAGACAACCAGCCTATCTTGGAATTGAAAAGCGTACCGTTGGAACATTTGAAAATACAGATAAAGTAATGAATGATTCATTCTGGTTGGGGGTATGGCCTGGACTTAATAAGAATCACTACAACTACATTTCTCAGATAATTGAAGATTTTATCAAAAAGAACGCCTAATGAAGTTTACTGAGACGGCAATTGAAGTTGGTTCTAAGTTTTATACTAGGATGATAACGGAGAGTTTGCTACTGTCCTACAATTTCAATGAACCCTCTGGATCGAATTTTCACATTAGAGAAATTTATTACTCCATTTCGAAACCCGACATATTAGTCACCCCCATTTTTCTGTTTACTCCAATAGACCAAGCAAAAATTGTGTGTTCAAATGGTGAAATGCTAAGGAAAAGGTTCAATGCAGTGGCAAGGTGTTCCTATCTGGGTTGAATCAAACAACCGAAAGGGTCTTTATATTCCCAAGGAATGTACTTATAAACTCTTCACGCCAAGAGAAGAACCCGATTGGTGGAGAGATGGGAGATTCAGATATTATTATGAAACATACGTTGTGGATAGGTATCTATAAAGGATTGGACAAAGTGAAACTGATTTTCATCACGGAAGTGATAGCCGAATAGTAAATATTGAAAAGCATGGATAAAGTGTTAGTAACGGGCGCTAGTGGATTTTTAGGAGGGCACTTAGTAAGGCATTTAAGAGTATCGGGCTATTGTATTTTGGCTTATTACAGGAGTGAAGCCTCAAAAGAAATATTAATAAATAAAGTGAATTATCTTTATAGTATTGATGATTTAGATCGCCCATTTGATGATTTTTCAATATATGCGGTAATTCATTTGGCAACAAACTATGGTCGAGAAAAAAATTCTTGCGAGGATCTTATCGAGACTAATATAGGCCTACCTTTAAAATTAGCTAGACTAGCTACTTTGGGGGGCTGTAAATTATTTATAAATACAGATACTTTTTTCACTAAAATGGATTCCTACTCTTATTTGTCTGACTATACTAGTACGAAGAAATTGGCTTGGGAGTATATAAAGAGCTTGTATCCTGACAGAAGAGAAACGATATTTTGTAATATGGTATTATTTCATGTTTTCGGAGAAAATGATTCTCAATCAAAATTTATTCCTTGGCTTATTTCTGAATTGATGAAAGATAGTATGTCTCCAATTCCTTTAACAAGTTGTACTCAAACTCGTGATTTTATTTATGTGGATGATGTAGTTCACGCCTATGAACAAGTGTTAAAATCATATTCATCTCACAGAGATTTTCAGACCTTCGAAGTTGGTAGTGGGAGCTCTGTATGCCTAAAGGATTTTGTTTGCGAGATCAAAGATTCTCTTAATAGCAAAGGTTTCAGAACTAGGGAATTGGCTTTTGGTTTGATCCCTCAAAGGGAGGGAGAAATTGACAATTTTGTTGCCAATACTAAAGATTTGAGAAATATTGGTTGGGTCAAAAGGTGGACCTGGAAAGATGCAATTGAAAATTTAATAGCATCTCACCCAAGTAAATAATAATTTTGATTCCACCAATATTTAATATTCCTAACCCCATATCGGTTAACCATGATGCTTAGTATTTGTATCCCAACGTATAACAGAGATCAAACTGTAAAAAGAAATATATTACATATCTTCGAAATACTTGCGAAAAATGGTTTAGAGGATTTAGTTAGTATTAATGTTTCTGATAATAACTCTCAAGATAAAACTTCTGACGTGTTAGATGAAATTTTAAATACATACACACCGAAATTTCACTTCCGAGTTCATCATCACACAAGAAAATTGAAGATTCAGGACAACCTAATTTATGTTGCCGCTATGTCTAAAACCGAAAAGTTTATGTGGCTTGGTGATGATGATTTTTTTTCTGAAGATTACTTATTGAAGGTAATAGAGTTAATAACCACGGATAAAAATGTTTCTGGAATTATACCAGCGTTTAAAGAGGTCGGTATTTCGGGTGAAGAATTATCCGGGAGCAGAGACCTTGGAAAGGAATCAAAAATCTATTCACCAGGCTTTGCGACGTGCCTGAAAATGTCTTGGAGGGGGCATCAAATGAGTGGTTTGGTATTTGATAGGCACATACTTGAATACTATCAAAAGAATGAAGTGAGCAATATGTATCCCTTTATTTTCTTTGCCGCATTTGCTTCTCTTCATGGCCATATTTTTCACCTAACAGAATTTCCGATTGAAGTTACTCAGCCGGGTCAAGAGAAAAAAGATTGGGGCTATGACCAGGATGGATTGTTTAATGAAGTTTTTGATAACTATTCAAAACTTGAGGTTGGTATGTTGAGGAAGACGCTACTTCAATTGTATTTTTATTATCAACAATTTGGCAGGTTACTAGCATATAAACGTAACGGATTTAGGGGTGTCATGAAAGCATATATTAAAGTTGAGTTCTCCAAAAATGGTACATTTCTATTTAAGATTTGCTTTCCACTTTTTGCAGTCACACACATCATTTTCCTGAAAATTCGAGAGTATCTGAAATGAATTCCACTAAAGGCATCATATCGAAAGGAGTTTTCTATACTGCTCTGTCAAGATATTCTAATGTACTAATTACCATACTGATTACGGCTATTTTAGCTAGACTCTTAACTCCATTTGAGTTTGGAGTCGTAGCTGTGGTTATGGTTTTTACCACCTTTTTTAATGTGCTTGGAGATTTTGGAATTGGCCCTGCGGTAATTCAATTCAAGAATCTAACAGAAAAGGATTTGCAATCAATTTTTTCCTTTTCGGTAATAGTGAGCATTGCTCTTGCTTCAATCTTTTTTCTTTCCAATCATCTAGTGGCGTCTTTTTATGAAGATGAAAAACTCAAGGATATAATCAAGCTTCTCTCAATTTCCGTCTTATTTTTTTCGATGAGTGTTGTCCCAAAGGCACTACTTTTCAAAAAGCTCAAGTTCAAGCAGGTAGGAATACTAAATGTTGCTATCCAATTGTGTTCAGGGACTGTAGCAATTATACTTGCTTATTTTGAGTACAGTTATTTTTCACTAATCGTTAAAAGCATACTTGATGGTTTATTAAGCTTCATTATTTTTTTTTCCTTAAGCTTTGTTAAACCCACTTTAAGAATCAAATGGATATCTATAGAAAAAATAATAGGGTTTTCTTCTTATCAATTTATGTTCAATTTCATCAACTATTTTTCAAGAAACACAGATAACTTACTTATTAGTAAATATTTTGGTCCTGCCCTCTTAGGTTATTATGATAAAGCCTATCGATTAATGATGATGCCGGTTCAAAACTTGACACATGTAATTACTCCCACCCTACAGCCAATATTATCTGAATTCCAGGATGACCATGACAAAATTTTTGTTTCATATCTAAAGGTCGTGAAGGTGCTTGCCTTGATTGGCTTCCCTTTATCCTTCTTCTTGTTTTACTCCTCAACGGAAATTGTTTATATTATTTTTGGCTCTCAATGGGATGCAAGTGTTCCTATATTTAAGCTACTTGCGCTGACAGTAGGATTACAGATGGTTTTATCTAGTTCGGGTGCTATATTTCAATCTATAGATAGAACGGATTTGCTTTTTGTTTCTGGATTGATAAGCTCGTTTTTTATGGTATCAGGTATTTGCTATGGTATTTTTTTAGGCCGAAGTTTAGAACATGTCGGGTTAGGTCTGATTTTTGCTTTTGGTTTGAATTTTATTCAATCATTTTATTTCTTAATAGTGAGGGGGCTAAAAAAGCCTTTGATAAAATTTTTTAAGATTCTAATGGTGCCAATCGGTACTAGTTGTATCCTAGGCTTAGTTTTATGTTTTGTATCGTATTATAGAAGAGATAATATGTTTTTGAACCTATTAATTAATTTAATAGTCTTCTTAATATTATTTTTAATATCACAAGAACACCGAAAAATATTTTCGGATTTGATCAGAGACTTTAAAAAGGGTTGAATGTCAGGAGTACCAGAAATAAGTGTTATAATACCCGTTTTTAATAGGGAAATATCTATTGTAAGGGCGGTAAAATCTGTAATCAAACAAAGTTATGAAAATTGGGAGTGTTTGATTATTGATGACGGTTCAACAGACAGTACACTTGAAAGGGTAAGAACTGAATTTTCTACTGATCCTCGTTTTAAAATTATTGAACGACCCAAGACAAGAATAAAGGGAGGAGGAACTTGTAGAAATATTGGAATAGAGATGGCAATAGGAAAATATATAGCCTTTTTAGACTCAGATGATGAGTGGGAGCCAAATAAGCTAATGAGACAACGTGAATTTATTCGTAAATTAAATTCAGAAAAAGTAGTTATTTACTGTCAAGCGAAGATTTTTAGAAAACATCACACAATTGTGTTGCCAAGCTTTGAGAAAAGCCATATGACACCTGTCGAAAAGTATTTGTTCTTGGAGAAGGGCTTAATGCAAACAAGCACTTTTTTTCTTCACAGACATTTTGCAAAAAAAATCTTATTTGATGAGAATCTTGCCAGACATCAAGATTACCAATTTGTAATAACGGCGGAGGAAGTTGGAGCTTGCTTTAGGTTAATTGAGGATAGCTTAGTGAAGGTCTATTGGAATGAAGATTACAACCTCGAAAAGAGAGGGTGGTCACCGGATGTTTCTTATTCTTTTGCTAATCAATATCTTAAAAATCAGATGATTAAAGAGGTCTTTATTGGAAGAAACATCTTAAATGCTTGTATCTTGAATAAGATGTATGTGGAAGCATTGAATATTTTCGTGAAATATACGTATAAGCGTCTTCATTTTTATGATTTTATCACCATGATAAAATTGCTACTATTGGGATTACTAAAAGTTAAATGATAAAAGGAAAGATGAGGTTAGCAGTTTTCCATTATAAAGTAATTGAAAATAACCCGTCAGGTAGTTGTATGCATAAGATGATCAGTGCTGTTTCAAAGGATCATGAAATAGTGGTTTTTGCTAATGAATTTGACAGAAATATAAAGGATCATAACATTGAATGGGTAAAGGTTCCATTGTTAAAGAGGCCTATGGTATTAATGTTTTTAACCTTTCATATCATTGCCCCAATAGTTTTTCTTATACACAAGCTGAAAGGGAATAAAAGGTTTGATAAGGTTATTATCAGTGAGAACAATCTTTTATTCGGAGATATTAGCTACGTTCATTTCTGCCATAAAGAATATTTGGAGAAGCATTTTAAACTCTCAGAGGGAGGAATGCTACATTTTTTTTATTTTCTCAACCATTTTTTAAGAGCACTGATTGAGCCATTGGTTTACAAACGAATAAAGGGTTTTATTGTCCCATCAAATGGGATTAAAAGGGAACTCGAGCGAGTTTATCCTTTTACAAAAAATAAGATTAAAGTAATTTATAACACTGTAGATATTGAGAAGGTCCGTAAAAGACTAAATGCAAAAGTCATAGAAAAGAAGTGGCAAACCAAAAACAACAGGGTCGAACTTTGCTTTATAGCTTTAGGACATTTTCAAAGGAAGGGACTGGATATTATATTATACTCTCTTCAGAAACTACAAGAGGAGCATTTAATGCTGACAGTTGTGGGGGGTAGTGAATCACTGATAAGAGTGTACAAAGAAAAAGCTAAAAGCCTTGGAATTGAGGACTATGTGAAATTCACAGGATTTCAAAAGAATGTATACCGGTTTCTAGAGCATTCGCACGTATTTATTTTTCCAACTAATTATGAAATATTTCCCTTGGTTTCACTTGAAGCGGCGGCAGCAGGCCTTCCATTAATTGTGACTAAAGTATATGGGGTCGAGGAATTCATGATTGATGGGGAGACAGGAATTCTTATCGAAAGAACATCTGAATCCGTTATTAAAGCCTTAAGGGAAGTGATCAAAATGAATCCGATTAAACTTAAACAAATGGGACTATTGGCCCAGAAGGAAATTGAGACTTTTAGTATCGACAGGTTCGATGAGAATTGGCGTACTTATTTAAACAATCAATTGTGCTAATCCCTCTAACCCTTTTTTTTGTCTTTTTAGTACTAGTTTTACGCCTTAAGTACGCGATTATTATTTGGCTGTCAAGCTATCATTTTGATTTGGTGGCCATGCTTGATTCTTCAGGTATAGAAAGTATTTCTTTTAATTTTTTAAGATTGTTAGTTATCCCTTCGGTCGTTTACTTACGAATCGTTCATGCGGAAAAACTAACTTTTCATTATAATAAAAGCCTTATTTATGCGGTTTCAGGTGTTTTGGTATTAACGCTTTCGAGTTCTATCTTAAGTGGTCTTCATATAGAAGCGGTTAAACAATATATATACTTACTGAATTTTGTAATAAGTTATTTCATATTACAAAAGGTTCTGTCTAAAGATTGGTTAAATAATTCATACATATATTTGATTTTCTTTCCCCTAGTTTTTGCCATTTTGCAAACCTACTTCTTAGGACACTACTATGGAGGGGTTAATAATCAACGTTTTACAACTTTCACAAGTCCCCAAACCTATGCGTTGTATTTGGTTGTTTTATTCATTTTAATAAATGATTATAGTAAGCGAAAAGGTGCTAAAGAATATTTGTTTCTTATTATAATATTGATTCAGTTACTACTAACAGGTAGCAGGTACTCTTTGATTCTATTTGGAGCAACGTTTATATTAGACTTCATGACATTAAAACGTCTGAAACTAAAAATCTCTACGTTACTAATTATTGTTGCAACAGTTGTTGGTGTTCTTGGTATTGGATCTGACGCTATTTCTAAGCTAAGAGGCTTGGATTTTATTGCTTCCTCTAATTCAGCTTCAGTTACTGAAATTGGTACTATTAAATTTAGAGTTGCGATTTGGTTGTTTATGTTCAATGATTTCATGAATTCGAGCGTTTTTTACCAAGCTGTTGGCCAAGGTATTTGCAGCACAGGCACATTGATGATTGAAATGATGCCAGCATATACCGAAGCTAATATGGATTACAACAGAATCGCTCATAACGAATTCCTTAGGGTTATTTACGAATTTGGTGTCATTGGAATCATCGTTTTCGTTGCTTTCTTATGGCGTCTATCATCAACAATAAAAAGTGAATTCACATTAATGCTTAAGTTTTCTATAATTTTAATCGGTGCTTTAAGTATTGAGAACATATTTGCGGCAAGTGGAGGCCCAAGTGGTGTGGCTTTAGTACTTATGTACACTGGTATTCTTAATAAAATTCAAGTTCAAGAAGATTGCTGAAATGAGATTATTTGTAATTGGTCACTATGGAGGCGATAATTTAGGTGATGAGCTTATGCTTCATGGTATATTACATGAGTTGCAGAAAAAACCTAAAGTAAAATCAATAAGGGTTGTGACCAAGAAGGCGCCACCAGCTAGCACTTGGAAGGTGAAGTATATTGGTTTAGGTCTTCGAGAATTAATCCGAGGTATTTTTTGGTCGGATACACTTATATTAGGAGGGGGGACCCACTTTCATGATGATTACAATGATCAACGATATTCGCGTCATAGACTTTATTTGCTTCGGATATTTTTAATTACATTAATTTTCCGAATCTTTTTCAAAAAAGTTTATTATTTGGGAATGGGGTTTGGTCCGTTTAATCGAAAGTCAGTTCAGTTGATGACTAGAATGAGCACTGCTTTAACAACGGGAATAACAGTAAGAGATATTATGTCAAAAGAACGTTTGAGTACAATAGGAGTTGACACTAAATCAATACCTATCAATTTTGATCTTGCGGCATTACATCCCTCCTTTTCTGTTAGGGATAAGTCACCTCAGGGTCTTGATTTAGGAATTTCTATAACTTCACTTGAATATTCTGGTGTCGGAGTGAATGATGAATTTTGGTATGAAGTCATATTTGAAGAACTTCTGGATCTTTATCAGAGATCCGATATTGTTATAAGGATTTTTGTATTTCGTACAGGAGAGAAAGAAAGTGATTATCTCTTGAGCAAAGTGCTTTATCAAAAACTCTATGCTCATGACAGTAGTAGAACTACTATACAAACACCTAACTCAATAGATCGTTTTCTCTGTGAAATGAGGAGTTGTAAATATTTCATTGCTACTAGATATCACTCAGCAGTAACCTCATTTCTTTCTGGTTGTAATATTTTGATAGTACCCTACCACGCTAAACTAACCGATTTCACTGACTCGGTTGGATTGGATAGAGGTTCGATTTGCAATTTTGAAGAAAGGACTATCTTCAAAAGGAAGCTTAAGGAATTGTGCAATAATAACAGCCGATTTATACCCAAACTCGAAATCTCACAAGCAATAAAGTCAGCAGAGAATAATTTTTTGTTTTTTAGATAATAAGAAATTGAAAAACGTTCTGGTATTAATTCATACACCTACTTTTGGTGGTCCGCATAACCAAATGATTAGGTTAAAAGAACCTCTAGCAGTCTATGGGTGGGAACTTATTGTTGTTTTACCCGAGGAAGAAGGGGATGGCTATGATCGGCTTAAAAGTGCAGGGATTCAAGTTATTCGGACAAATATTAGTAGAATAAGAGCATTAAAACCTTGGCGTAATATCTTCTATTTTAGGAATTTAAGGAAGGAAGTAAAAAATCTTGAGGAGATTGTACTCAAATACAACATTGACCTTATTCAAGTTTGTGGATTGATGCATATTCATGGGGCAATTTTGTCAAGAAGGTTAAAAAAGCCATTGGTTTGGCAACTGCTAAGTACTTTTGCTCCTAAAATCCTTAGAGCGATCTATACACCTATTGTTGGAAAGTTTGCTCATGTTGTTATGTCTACAGGAATGATGATTGTTGATAAACACCCATTCAACGAGCAGGTAAAAAGTAAGCTGATACCGTTTTATCCTCCTGTAAATACCGCTGACTTTACATATACAGCAGAGAAGAGAAAACTGGCTAGGCGTTATTTGTCAATTCCTGAAGATGGCTTTCTGATTAGTACGGTGGGCAATCAAAATCGACAAAAGTCACATGAACAATTTGTCAAAGTTGCAGCAATGTTCAAAAATACCGAATCAATTTACTTCAGGATTTGTGGACAATCTACCGATTCACAGAGAGAAATTTATACCAAAAGTGTTTTGAACCTTGCTAAAAAATATGATTTGTATTGCAATGATTTCTTTGATGTTCTAGAACCCGGAAAAATAACAGTAGATCAAATACTGTCTGCAACTGATGTATTTCTTTTAACATCTTTTGCAGAGGGAGTGCCTACTGCAATTTTAGAGGCAATGTCGGTGGGTTTACCCATCATTAGCACTAAGGTTGGATCCATACCAGAAATAGTCAAGGATCAAAGAAATGGATTCCTATATGATTTTGATGATTTAAGTTCTGTGAAGTCTGCTATCGAAGAATTGTACATGGATCCAGAGAAGAGACGGATGTTCTCAATAAACAACCGGCAAGATGCAATTGAATTGTTTGACACAAGCAAATGTGTCGAGAGACATGTTGAAGCATATCGGCTAGCAATGAGTAAGAATAATGGTTAAAGTATTAGGCATCGCACTCTATGATAGAGATATTTCGACTGCTATCGGACAAATCCTTTCTGAGCAAGAAAGGGACAATAAATGTCTGAGCGCCACAGGTGCTCACGGGCTAGTCTACTCTCGAAAAAAACCTCAATTTAGATCAATATTGGAATCATTTCACCTAAACCTCCCCGATGGAATGCCAGGGGTATGGGTAGGCCGAATGAAAGGAGCCAAAAGAATGCAACGATGCTACGGCCCTGATTTCTTTAAAGAGGTAATGATCGCATCAACGGCCTCCAAAGGGATCAGTCATTTCTTTTGTGGAGGAAAGGAAGGCGTGGCCAACCGTCTAAAGGAAGTCTGTGAAATCAAGTTTGGCAACCATAATGTTGTAGGAACCTTTTGTCCTCCGTTTAAGCCGGTGAGTGAGTACAACTATCAGGAGATAGCAAAGATAATCACAGAGAGTAAGGCAGATATTGTTTGGATAGGTTTGAGCACGCCCAAGCAGGAGCAATTTGCTTATCATTTGTCCAAGTTCACTGAAGTAAAATTTATTATCTGCGTTGGTGCTGCTTTTGATTTTCATATAGGTAATGTAAGGCAGTCGCCTTCTTGGATACAAAAGCTCGGCATGGAGTGGTGTTTTCGTTTGTTCATGGAGCCAAAGCGCTTGTGGAAACGATATTTTGAGATTGTCCCTTTGTTTATTTATTATAACTTTGCAGAATTCGTTACTGGTAAATTTTACAAGAAAAAATCATGAAGAAAGCATTAGTCTGTGGGGCCGGCGGGTTTATTGGCGGTCATTTGGTAAACCGTTTGAAAAAAGAGGGTTATTGGGTACGTGGAGTAGACTTAAAGGATAACGAGTATGGCAATAACAATGCTGATGAGTTTATCATTGGAGATTTGCGTGATGTTAAGATAGTATCAGAGGTTGTTACCCAAGACTTAGATGAAGTGTATCAATTGGCTGCTGATATGGGCGGAGCTGGTTTTGTGTTTACTGGAGACAATGACTCGGACATCATGCATAATTCAGCATTATGCAACTTGAACGTATTGGAAGAGGTGAGAATTAAGGGTATTAAAAAGATCTTTTATTCCTCCTCTGCATGTATGTACCCGGAGTATAACCAGATGGATCCAGACAATCCTAAGTGTAGTGAGGATAGTGCCTATCCTGCAGCTCCGGATAGTGAATATGGTTGGGAAAAATTGTTTAGTGAGCGTCTATATCTAACTTACGGTAGGAACCATGGAATCGACGTAAAAATAGCACGATTTCACAATATTTTTGGTCCCTTAGGAACATGGGACGGAGGAAGGGAGAAAGCGCCAGCCGCATTGTGTAGGAAAGTCGCTGAAACACCCGAGGGTGGCATTATTGAGGTATGGGGGGATGGCAAACAGACTAGGTCATTCTTGTTAGTGGATGAATGTGTAGAAGGGATACGTCGGTTAATGGAATCCGATTTTCATGGTCCTGTCAATATTGGTTCTGAGGAAATGATCTCCATTAATGATTTCGCAAAAATGATCATTGATATTTCAGGTAAGGAGATTACCATAAGGAACATCAAAGGGCCTACAGGTGTTGCCGGAAGAAACTCTGATAATAAGTTGATTAGGGAAAAGCTAGAATGGGCTCCAAGTATGTCTCTTAGGGAGGGAACTGAGATAACTTATAAATGGATTTCTGAACAAGTGAGGGAGAAACAAGCAGCCAATGTCTAATAAAATTTCTCAATACTTAGAGAATATGGAAGGTGAGCCAACTGCTCACCTTTCTGGCTTTAAGAAGGTTTTCCTTACATGTGATGACACGGATTCGGCCATAACCCAATTTGCATATGCTTCGTTCATGCCTGGAGAAAAATGTGAAAATCATGTGCATCCTACCATGATGGAGTGTTTTTATTTCATTTCAGGCTTTGGTGTGTATAAGGTTGGTGGAGAACTTGTTAGGATTAAACCAGGCACCTTTTTAAGAATACCCCCGAACACCCCCCATGAGTTTCGGAACGATAGTATTGAAAACCTTGAGTTTGTTTATTTTGGAATCGCAATAGAGAATTCTTCCTCTAACTAGATTTGATCTATTCGAAAAATTTATTCAGGAAGCTGTCAGGGCCAATCCGGTGAAACATTTTGTCTATGTTTCTTCCGGTGCTTATGTGCGCTTGAACACTAAAGGTTTAATCGAATAGTCCCACTTCTATTGTAACTTTGCCAAAGGATATGAAAAAAGCACTCATCACCGGAATCACAGGGCAAGACGGAGCTTACCTATCCGAGCTGTTATTGGAAAAAGGATACGAAGTTCATGGGATTAAACGGAGAGCCTCATCTTTTAATACTGATCGGATTGATCATTTGTATCAGGATCCCCACAGCTCCGAGACAAGGTTGTTTTTGCATTACGGGGATTTGACTGATTCGATGAATCTGACGCGATTGATTCAGGAAATCCAGCCTGATGAAATCTACAACTTGGGTGCCATGTCGCATGTGCGAGTGAGTTTTGAAACGCCCGAATATGTAGCCGATGTTGATGGCATTGGAACGCTTCGGTTGTTGGAGGCCGTAAGGTTACTTGGGCTGACTCAAAAAACGAAAATCTATCAAGCATCGACTTCCGAACTTTACGGGTTGGTACAGGAAGTTCCTCAAAAGGAGACCACTCCTTTTTATCCGAGATCTCCATATGGGGTCGCCAAGCTTTATGCTTATTGGATCACGGTAAACTACCGGGAGGCTTACAATATGTACGCCTGTAATGGGATTCTCTTCAATCACGAATCACCGTTGAGAGGGGAAACTTTTGTGACCAGAAAGATTACCCGGGCTATTGCCAAAATGGCCCTTGGACTTCAGGATAAAGTGTTCATGGGTAATATTGACTCTAAGCGGGACTGGGGCCACGCCAAGGATTACGTAAGAGGTATGTGGCTGATGCTACAGCAGGACAAGTCGGAAGACTTTGTCCTGGCTACAGGTGTGACTACCACCATTCGTGATTTTCTGCGCATGGCATTTGCAGAAGTGGGTGTAAAAATTGCCTTTAAAGGAGAAGGAGTGGATGAAATCGGATATGTTCAGGCTATATCTGATGCGGGTTATGCCTTCAAGGTGGGTCAGGAGGTGATTCGCATCGATCCAAAGTATTTCCGACCTACGGAAGTGGATTTGCTGATTGGTGACCCGACCAAGGCCAATGAAAAATTAGGTTGGAAGCCAGAGTACGACCTCAAAGCACTTGTGAAAGAAATGATGGAAAGTGATCTCAAACTTTTCGAGAAGGATAAGTATTTGCTCGAAGGTGGTCACGATATTTTGAAGCAGGCTGAATAGTCAGACCAAACCCCATTCATCAATCATATTCTTCTAAAGAAATAACATTTCCAATACTATGGAAAAAGACGCTAAAATATATATCGCCGGCCATCGGGGCATGGTGGGCTCCGCTATTGTGAGAAAGCTTCAACAGGATGGGTTTACCAATTTGGTGTTCAGGACTTCCTCGGAGTTGGATCTCACCAACCAAAAAGCGGTGGAGGATTTTTTTACTTACGAAAAGCCGGATTATGTTTTTTTGGCAGCCGCCAAAGTAGGGGGCATCAATGCCAACAACATTTATCGGGGACAATTCCTGTATGAAAACCTCATGATTGAGGCCAATGTGATCCACCAGTCTTATGTGAGCGGTGTGAAAAAGCTCCTTTTTCTGGGTAGTTCATGCATCTATCCTAAAATGGCCAACCAGCCCATACAAGAGGATAGTCTACTGACTGGTCCGCTGGAAGAGACCAATGAGCCCTATGCCATCGCCAAAATAGCGGGGATTAAACTTTGCGAGACTTATCGGGCACAGTATGGTGTTGATTTTATCAGTGCCATGCCTACCAACCTTTATGGGCCCAACGATAATTATGACCTGGCCAACTCTCACGTTCTGCCGGCACTGATTCGTAAATTCCATACTGCAAAGGCGACCGATGCTCAGGAAGTATCCATTTGGGGTACCGGATCTCCGCTTCGCGAATTTCTCCATGTGGATGATTTGGCGGAAGCTTGTCTTTTTCTGATGGAGAATTATAGTAGCGAGAAGACCATCAATGTGGGCTTTGGTGAAGACTTGTCTATAAAAGATTTGGCACTGATGGTAAAGGATGTGGTAGGTTTTAGCGGAGCCTTGGTGTTTGATTCAACCAAACCGGATGGGACTCCAAGAAAGCTAATGGATAGTTCGAAGTTACGCGCGTTGGGTTGGATGCCCAAAATTTCACTTGCTGATGGTATCCGAAAAGTATATTCCGAAGTGGATAAATCGCTTTGGTAAAATTTTGCTACCGCTTCTGTAATAATATTTATATTTGCCGTTCATATTTTTAAAATATGTCGGAGCATCGTTTTTCCAAATATTTCCCTGTTCTTTTTTTACTCGCAGATCTGGCTTGTCTGAATCTGGGTATATTTTCGGCTAACTACGAGCGGTTTGGAGGATTACTCTATACCAATGAGAGCTATCTGACCCTTCAGGTGGTCTTGAACCTTGCCTGGTTGATGATTTTCTTCTCTACCAAGCTTCATGAAATCAGTCGTGAATTCAGGCTGATAGATCACCTCAATAAGGTTTTGACAGGGCTGGTGATCAATCTTTCTGTGGTTTTTGCCTTGTGGTTTGTGGCTAAACCTTTTTATTACTCCCGACAGCATCTGTTCATTACCTATCTGGTTTTCACTTTGCTCCTTATTTTCTGGAGATCGGCTTGGCATTATTTTATTCGCTATTACAGAAGGAAGGGATATAACCTAAGAAATGTGGTGATTGTGGGTTACGGTGAGCTGGCCACTGATCTTGAGCGTTACTTCCGCTATAATCCTGGAATTGGTTATAAGTTTTTGGGGTATTTTGATAATAACCCTGAGGAGGCCCGTGGAAGATATTTGGGGATGGTCAATGAGGTGAAGAGTTATGTTGGGAAGCATTCCGTGGACGTTATTTTTTGCTGTCTCCCCAGATTGTATGACAAGGAGATCAAGAAGCTGATTGATTTTGCAGAAAATAACCTAATCAAGATCAAAATTATCTCGCAGTTCAGCCGATTGGGAAATAAGAGCCTGAGTATCCAGAAGTATGGCGATATTCCTGTCATTAATGTGGGGGCAATTCCACTTGACAGTATGGCCAATCAGGTTATAAAGCGTGCCTTCGATATTATTTTCAGCTCATTGGTGATGATATTTATCTTTTCATGGCTCATTCCTATCATCTCTTTGCTGATTAAAATGGAGTCTCCGGGTCCGGTGTTTTTCAAACAACACAGAAACGGAAGGGACAATCACCCATTCTTGTGCTGGAAATTCAGAACGATGGTGGTGAACAATGAAGCTGACTCTAAGCAAGCCACCAAAAATGATCCCAGAATCACCAAGATTGGGGCTATTTTGAGAAAGACGAGTATTGACGAGCTTCCCCAGTTTATCAATGTCTTTTTGGGAGATATGTCTGTGGTGGGACCAAGGCCTCACCCTATCAAGCTCAATGAGCAATTTCAACCTAAGATCGATCGCTTTATCCAGCGTCATGCGGTGAAGCCTGGCATTACCGGATTGGCTCAGGCCAAAGGCTTCAGAGGGGAGACCTCCGTATTTAGTGATATGAGTGGCCGGGTCCGTTTGGATCGGTTTTATGTGAAAAACTGGTCTCTTGTGCTGGACTTTAAAATTATTTTACTCACTGTGATCTCCATTATGAAGGGCAGTGAGAACGCCTACTAAACGTTAGTATTAACAGCCCCAACTAGTTTATTTCTTACTTTATCGAAATAAGAATATTAAATCTATTTATTTTTATACTTTAGATGCTAGGTTTAAAGCTGGTTAAATGTCTATCATCATTTCTATTATCGCCGCCTTCATTGTCACCTTTATCCTGCTACCCATCATTATTAAGGTAAGCAGGTCTGTGGATTTGTTAGATGCACCTGACAGAAGAAAGATTCACAGGGTATCCACTCCCGCGCTTGGGGGTATTGGGATATTCGTGGGCTTTATGGTCGCTGTTTTCATGGCCGTTCCTTTGGCTGAATTGGCAACTCTCAAGTTTTTCTTATTTGGACTGATCATCATATTCTTTATGGGAATCCGGGATGATATCTCGAGTCTCATGGCTAAGCACAAGCTTTTGGCACAGGTATTTGCGGCCTTTTTGGTTGTCTACTTTTCGGACATACGGCTCACAGGCTTTTATGGCATGTTTGGAATAGGGGAGATGCCAGAATGGTTTAGCATTCCGTTTACAATCTTTGTATTAGTTGGGCTGACCAATAGCTTTAATCTCATAGATGGTATTGACGGTCTGGCGGGTACCATTGGTATACTGATATTATCCTTTTTCGGGTGGGTGTTTCTTACTGGAGGGTACTATGCATATTCTGTACTCTGCCTTTCTGTGGTAGGGTCATTGTTTGCTTTCCTGCTCTACAACTGGAATCCATCTCGCGTGTTTATGGGCGATACAGGCTCCATGATTCTTGGTTTTATTATTTCATCACTGGCTATCTTGTTTATCAACGTAGCTCCAGGGATGACCCTTGGGTACTTTGAAATTACTTCCAGTGTATCGGTTTGCATTGCAGCATTGATTCTTCCCATATTTGATACAGTGCGTGTTTTTACCATTCGCTTTAGCAACGGAAAGAATCCTTTGGATCCAGATCGGAATCACCTACATCATGGATTACTAAAGCTAGGCTTGAATCACGCTCAGGCTACAATCTTTCTCGGGTTGTTCAATTTACTAATTCTGTCAATGGCTCTGCTGCTCGACCCTTATTTGGGAAATGGCTCGCTTATGCTGATCATTACCGCCATGTGTGTGGGAGTGACTATGACATTGGGTTACAAACTCAAACGAAAGGGGCATCTTGGTAAGATTACTCCGGTGGCCACTAAATCATCTGATCTTTATATTTCTAAGTCTGCTTAAGAAGCTTCTGTTTATTATTTTTGCCCGATAGCTAGAAAAGATGAAAGAGAAGATCGGGACATATATAGAGGCCATAGACAAAGCCATTGCCAAAAATAAGGAAGAGCTCGAACAGTTCAGGTTGAGATTTATCAGCCGGAAAGGTGTGTTGACTGAGCTTTTTGAAGAGTTTAAGAAAGTCCCGAATGAGCAAAAAAGGGAGATCGGCGGGGAGCTCAATGTACTCAAGCAAAAGGCTCAGGAGAAATTTCAGGAGCTAATTGATCATGTGAATGGCTCCTCTATGAGTGATGCCGGTGCACAAGACCTGGATGTGACGCTGCCCCCCATAGTGGAAGAGGGCTCTGTGCATCCCCTTTCCAAAGTTAAGAACAGGATCATCCAAATCTTTGAGCGGCAAGGGTTCAGTGTCAAAGAAGGGCCTGAAATCGAGGACGACTTTCATAATTTCACAGCACTCAACTTTCCCGAAAACCATCCTGCGCGCGAAATGCAGGACACTTATTTTATCTCCAAGAACCCGGATGTTTTGCTCAGAACCCACACATCCAATGTGCAAATCAGACTAATGGAGCAGGGTAAGCCCCCATTCCGGTCTATCATGCCGGGCAGGGTGTTTCGAAATGAGGCCATTTCAGCGCGTGCCCATTGCTTTTTCAATCAGGTGGAAGGCCTGTATGTAGACAAGGACGTGTCTTTTAAAGATTTGAAACAGACGCTTTATCATTTTGCCAAGGAGCTGTTTGGAGAAGATACTCAGATTCGTTTTCGGCCTTCATTTTTCCCTTTTACAGAACCCAGTGCGGAGATCGACATTAGCTGTTTCATTTGCAAGGGCGATGGCTGCAAAATCTGTAAGCACACAGGTTGGGTGGAAATTGGTGGTTCCGGAATGGTAGATCCCAATGTACTGAAAAGCTGTGGTATAGATCCGAAGGAGTATAGCGGATTTGCTTTCGGTATGGGTATTGAGCGAATCACCATGCTGAAGTATCAGATTGATGATATCAGACTCTTTTCAGAAAATGACCTTAGGTTTTTGAAGCAGTTTTAGGGAATCACTTGCTTATAACAGCTGATCAATAATGGTTTCCTCGGTTTTGCCTTCAGCTTCGGCTTTGAAGTTTTTTACGATTCTGTGAACGAGGACTGGCTTAGCGACTTCCCGTACGTCTTCGATATCTGGTGAGTATTTTCCTTTGAGGAGCGCATTGCATTTGGCTGCCAGGATTAAAAACTGACTGGCCCGAGGCCCTGCTCCCCATTCCAGGTACTCATTGCTAATTGGGTCTGCATTTTCAGTAAATGGCCTGGTCTTATGGACCAGGTTGACCACATATTCAAAGACATTATCAGCCACAGGTACTTTTCTCACAAGTTTCTGAAACTTAATAATTTGCTCCTTAGTGAGAATTTCACCTGCAGCATAGTCGTCACCCGAAGTGGTTTGCTTGATAATACTCAACTCCTCCTGAAGAGATGGGTAATTAAGCTTGATCATAAACATGAAGCGGTCCAGCTGGGCTTCAGGGAGCGGGTAAGTACCTTCCTGCTCAATGGGGTTTTGCGTGGCCAGCACGAAAAACGGCTTGTCAAGTATGTAGTTATTACCTCCGGTAGTTACCGCGCCTTCCTGCATGGCTTCTAGGAGCGCAGACTGGGTCTTAGGAGGCGTTCTGTTGATCTCATCTGCCAGGATGACATTGGAGAAAATAGGTCCCTTGATGAAGCGGAAATTGCGCTCCTGATCTAAAGTTTCGGCGCCTAGTACATCCGAGGGCATGAGGTCGGGAGTAAATTGAATCCTGCTGAAATTAAGCCCAAGTGACTGAGCCATGGTGTGAACCAGAAGGGTTTTCGCCAGACCAGGAACACCCACCAGCAGTGCATGTCCGCCACAGAAAATGGAAGTGATGAGCAATCTGACCACTTCTTTCTGACCGATTACTACTTTGCCGATTTCTTGTTCCAGTTTCTGATAAGCGGCATGTAACTCATTCGCCACTTCTACTTCATTCTCCATTTCAGACATATTCAGACTTTTCGGTTATTGTTCCAGTAGGTTACAGTGATCAAATTCTGGATCGATATCAATGTAAACTTCATCCCTGGCATCATCAAACCATTCGGATAAAATTTTATTTCTTTTATTATTGAGGGTAGCTGCTGCTATTTTTTGATAGTCATCTTTCAGGTTGGCCTGATGAGGGGCCAATCTATTCTTATAATAAAGAATCCTGAAAGCGGTGGAGCCATCGGGTTGCTGAAATTCCAGTGGTTTGGTGATGCTCCCGATCTTCATGGTATCCAATGTGAAAAATATGGTAGGATCCAATTGATCTACTGAGACCCTGTTGGACTCATTATCATCCAGAAAAAAGCCACCATTGGATGAGGTGAGCTGATCATCAGAGTATTCCTTAGCTGCCGCCTGAAATGTAATGCTGTCATTCACAATGGCGGTTCTGAGACTGTCTAGGTAAGTCCGGGCCTTGATCACATCCTCAGACGAAGGTTTCGGAGAGATGAGTATGTGCCGCGTTTTGAAGGTATTTCCACGTTTTTGCTGAAGTTCTATCAGGTGATAGCCAAACTGAGTTTCTATGGGCATAGAAAGCTCGCCTTCCTTCAAGGTCATGGCTGTGGCCTCAAACTCGGGTGCCAAATCTCCCCGCTTGTAAAAGGGGAGCTCCCCACCTCTGGCTGCTGAGCCCGGATCTTCAGAATATTGCCTGGCCAAAGCGGCAAAAGACTCTCCCTGGAGAACCCTTCCCCGGATTTCATACATGAGCTTCTTTACATCTTCCTTCTGCTTGGTACCAGCTTTGGGTTGCTTTACGATCTGCCCTACTGTCACCTCGGTGGAGAAGAATGGAAGGCTATCCTGAGGAATTTTGCCAAAGAATCTCTTCACCTCTGCCGGAGACACCTTCAGATCAGCAGTAATATCTTGCTGCATCCGCTGGATGACCATTTGTTCCTTGATGTCGTCAAAAAGATCTGCTTCTATCTGATCCATTGACTTCTTATAATAGGCCTCTATCTCCTCCCGGGAGCCTATCTGAGAGATCATGTACTCCATTCTCCTGCCGAGGTTGCTTCGCACCTCTTCATCGGCTACCTCCACAGAGTCTATTTCAGCTTTGGCTACCAGCATTTTGTTCACCACCAGCTGTTCCAGTATGTTGCATTTGGCAGTGCTTCCTCTGAACTCCCCACGAGACAGGTAATCCAAATAAGCCTTTTCCAGGTCAGATTTGAGGATAATGTAATTGTCCACTTTAGCAATAATCTTATCTACCACCACGCCCTCTGTTTGGGCATTGGTAATAAGCGGTAAGATGAGAGCGATGCTAATCGCGATATATTTCAAACAGATGTTGTTCCTTTGATTCATCATAAATTTTTTCTTCTAGCTCCTTCTTCAGCGCAATTTTCCTCTTATTGATGATTATGTTTTTAATGTCTTCTCTGATAAACTCTAACGGTGAAATCTCATCTGAAATTTTAAAATCGAAGATATTTAGAAAATAGATGTATTCCTCATTTGTCGTTTCGGAGTACTTGTTTTTCGAAAGAAACTGGTTTTTGTTTTCCAGCGTTTCCAGCGGAGTTCCCAGGATGAGTTCATCGAAAATAATCCAGGTAGTATCCTCGAGGTATGATTTAGTGGCAAATTGAGAAACGTATGATTTCAGGTCTTCCAGATTTCCTTCGGGATGCGCCCGGAAGTTACGCCGAAACTGGGCAAGGTTGGGTGCGTTTTTGGGAACTTGCGCAAAGATGCATTTCACGATGTTTTGCTTGAGCAAAAAGTTATCGGCTTTGCCGTTGTAGTAGTTGGTGACCTGCTCGGTGCTTACCTCTCGGTCCAGGTTTTGTGTGATGTATTTTTTCTCGAAAGAATGAACCATGAGGGCATAGCGATAATCCAACACTTTACGCTCGATTTCTGCCTCGTTAAAATCCACTGCTTGCGAAGATCGTGAAATCATCAGCTGCTTCTTGATCCAGTCTTCTATGTATTTCTCCGCCAGCTTGGTGCTGTCATCAGAGGAAATATTGGCGGGAAAAAGTCCATCCAGATCGGAAGGGTAGAGGTAGCTCTCCATGCTCCTGGCAATGGGCGCTTCGGTGGCTGTTTCTTTCGGTTTGAAAAACTCGCATCCGTAGGAAAATGCCAAAATTATGATCCAGCCATATTTCATTCACTCAGCTTTTTAGTCAGCTTGCAAATATTGTAATTCTTCTCGGTAGAGAACTCTATTTTGTCCATTATTCTCTTGACCAGCATCAGCCCTACGCCACCTTTCCTTCTGGAAGAGACGATCTCATCCAGCGAGGGTTCAGCATAAGTACTCAGATTGAAGCTGATCCCCTGGTCTCGGATGACAAAAGTGACTTGCTCGGCTGGCTGAAAATCAACGTAGACTTCAATGGTTTGTGTGGGATTACAATGATTGGAGTGAATGATCAGGTTGGCACAGATTTCATCCACTGCAAGTACGAGCTTGTGTGCTTCCACTTCTTTGATGGCCTGACGATGTAGGATGTCGGCAACAAACTGTCTGATCTTGGCAAGATTCTGCTTGCTACACGATATGGTCAGCTTATTTTCCATTCAAAAGCGCCTGGGCTTCTTCTTTGTTATTGGTAATATTCATCAAATGCTGTAGCCCCAGAATGTCAAAAACCTCTCTGACTTTTTCCTGGAGACCGAAAATAACCAATTTGATGTCATTGGTCTTGAGCTCCTCCAGATAGGAAATAAACACCCCCAACCCAGCGGAAGAGATATACTCTAGTTTGCTGAGGTTGATCAGTATTTTAGCATAGTTTTCAGCTGCCGATTTCAATGCATTGTCCAGTTCTATCGATGAGCTGGCATCCACTTCTCCCCTGACCTCTATGAGTTGGTAATCCGACTCAGCCTGTATGTTTATTTCTACCATAGTTATTATTTAAACCTGACGATGGTAAGTGTATAATCATCGTCCAATTTGTTTCCATTCAAAAATTTCAGCAGATCGTTAATGAGCATATCTTTCAGTTTACCCAAAGGCGCATTAATGTGGTTTTGCAGTGAGGATTTCAGGCCATCCGCGCCATATTGCTTCTTGTATTCATTTTTGGCTTCTGAAATACCATCTGTGTACAGGAGCAATAAGTCACCTGGCTGGTAGTTTATGGTTTCTTCTTGAACGTATTCGTTGTACTGCGAGTTTCTCAGGATACCCAGTCCCAGTCCTTCTTTCTCTAAAAGGGTGATATTTCCGGTTGAAGCTGAATAATACATGGCCGGGCAGTGCCCCGCTCTTGCATAGCAGAATTTTTTTTCCCGGGTGTTGATCACGAAGAAAATGGCGGTAATGAAGGAGTTTTTCTCCAGGCAACGGCCTATGGCGGAGTTGGCTTTGGTGATAAATTCCTTTGGGGTACTTACATCCTGGGCCAGGCTGTGAAAAATACCCCTCATCTGAGCCATATTGAACGCAGCGGACGTGCCTTTACCAGACACATCCCCGATGATCAGGTTAAAGATGTCCTTAGAAGGCTCAATGATATCATAATAGTCTCCCCCCACTTCATCGGCAGCCATGCTATAGGCTTCTATTTCAAAACAGTCGTTGCGTTCGAGTACCGAAGGCAACAGGCTCTTTTGCACACTTTTAGCAATCTTCAATTGTTCCTTGTAACGCTCATTGTCAAGTGCCTCCCTGATGAGGTGGAAGTTTTCAATAGAGATGCTGGCCTGATTTACAAACGTGGTGATGATGTCCACCATCTCCCGGTTGAAGGCGTCGCCTACCTCCTGCAGTAAAGCCAGAGAACCTATTTGTTCGTTTTGAACCATGACCGGCACGGCGATGATGGATTTGAAGTCAGGATGATTGAGGGTGCCAATGACCTTGCTGGGGGCAAATTCATTGGAGACCTGCTGACTCAGTATTTTTTTGATAAAGTCCTGTCGTACACTCTCTTTAATATCTTTCACAGTGAGGGTAGTGACGCCACGGGTGAGTAGGATGGGCTCTTCTCCACTGATCTCCAGCCAGGCAGCATCCGCAAATACGGCGCTCATAGAGCTCTCCAGCAGGATGTCGTAGGTCTGCTCGGCACTCTGCCCTGCCGGAATGGATTGGCTCAGCTTTTGAAAGTCAATAGCCTCCTGGAGCTTCCGCTCAAAAACAGAAGAAGTGGGTAGGTTGAAGAGGGTAACCAGGATGGAAATGCCCGCATACAATATGATGAAGATAAACAGCGAAACGAAGTAGGCCCGATCCAGCAGGTCCAGATTGAGGGCGCCGGTCTCCGAAAAATTCATCAGGTTCAGCAGGAAATGGTACAGATAGATGCCTGAGAGAATAATGAAAAGAATGCTTTTCCACTTCTGTTTGAAATTGAGGTAGGCAATCCACTTGAGGTTAAAAGCAAGGATAATGCCCAGGCCTCCTAAAAAGATCAGTGCCGTATTGAAGTTGACGCTGAGAAATTTGTTGCCAAACAGGTCAAAAATCAGGCTTCCCAGCAAGGCATACTCGAAGAATCCCCAGAGCTGGATGAGGTTTTTGGACTTCTGATACAGGATCAGTCGTTTCCAAACCACAAATGTGGAAACCAGATAGACGACCACTAGCCCGATCAGGATGTTGTAGAGGAAATTTACCGTGAATGGATTTTCACTGATGGTGCTGTTACCGAAAATATAGAAAAACAACCGGATGAAAAGCGAGCCGATGGTGGTGACCAGGCCGGTAATGAACACCCGCCATAATAGATCGATGAAGTTGATGCTATCTGCCTTGGTGATGGTGTACCGGTAGTAAGACAGGGTGGAAAGCACCAGGGTCGTCAGGAAAATCTGTGGCAAAATGGCCGACAAGTCTACATTGAGCTGGTACTGGTCTACAAAAAGGAGGTAGAGATCAAAAAAAGTAAACAGTAGCCATGACAGGATGCCTGCTAAAAAGCTAAGTCGTATTTTGAGTTTTTCGGAGAGCATCGGCGTGCCGCAAAAATACGGGGGTGACCCTTAATAAAAAAGCCATCCATATAATGTATGGACGGCTTTCACTTTTTTTAACGATTCCAGCCAGTTATTGGTTTAAGTGACCATAAAATATCAGAAGTATATCAACCAACTATTCATTGACGCGGTAAAAGGCCTCTAGAAGCCTAAGCCTTTACTTTGAGCTTTATGTTGGAGAGCATACCAAGGTAAATTTGAGGGTGATGGGTCACTCCTTTATAATTACATAGTAATCCTGAAGTTCACTAAGTTCTACTGTTTGCCCATTATATTTCACCTCTGAGGTCCAGGTGTTAAAACTACTTGTGCCTCCTACCACCCAAGTGATTGTATCAATATCTGATTCTGTTAACCTAATAAAGAACTCCTTGTTGCCGGTATCTTCAATATATCTTGACCCTCGATAAAAGAGATCGACTCCTAATATAAAAAGAGAACTATCCATGGCAGTTATCTCCCTTGGCCAAATTTCTATTTTCCCGCTGACCTTGGAGTCATTTTGTATAGTCCAAACCTCCATTTGATTCTGGTCATAGGATTCTGGACTATCGGGGTTCAACAAGTCAACCCCAGTGTCAGTCACCAGCCTTAGTTTTGGAAATGTTGCCCGATTTTCACCTCCCTCTTTAGAGCAGGCCATTGCAAGGGCTATTAAAGTCAGAATGATTACTTGTGGTTTTTTCATAGCTCTAGACCTTGTTAGCTGAATTAGTGCTCAAACCCAATCGAATGGCTGTTTTATGACCACCTCAAACCCTAATCAAAGTGCTTCTCAATGGTATAGAAGTCTCGCAGGGAACTAAGTCAACAATTTTGCCATTATATCGAACTTCATCTGTAAAGATAGCTCCGCCCTTTCCTGATGTGACCCAGGGGATGGTGTCTATATCCTTACTTTTAAACCGAATGAATACTTCCCAGGCACCTGAATTATTGTTCATGTAGGCAGTTTTCCCGTCTTCACGAATGAAAGTAACCAGAAGCTGGTGTCTGAAGTGAATCTTATTCGCTCTTGAATGGAGGCGAACAATGGAATTTGATTGTTGTCCTTGATCGTCCAAAATTCAATATCGTCGGCCTCCAATGAATCTGGGGTGATTGGATTTAGTAAATCCAGTCCATCGGCGTTGACAAACTTGAATGCAGGTCGGTCTGGAATGGACTCGCAGCAGTCCTTTTTGCAGCTAAGTAATAAAAATCCAACAATAACGAGGAAAGTATTTTTCATGGGCATTCAGATAAAGATAAAAAAAGCTGCGCATGAAACGCAACTGTTTTTACCCCTATCTAAAAGAGCCGACGAATTCTCGAATCTCTATCTCCTGCTATAGTTAGGAGCTTCTCTGGTAATGGTGATGTCATGTGGGTGGCTTTCTGCCACTCCGGCTGCAGAGATCTTCACAAACTTAGCATTGTGTAGCTGCTCAATAGTCCCGGCTCCACAGTAACCCATACCTGCTTTGAGGCCTCCAGTGAGTTGATAAAGGACTTCAGAAACCATGCCTTTGTAAGGCACCCGGCCTACTATGCCTTCCGGTACCAGTTTTTTGATGTCGTCCTCCGCATCCTGAAAATAACGGTCTTTCGAGCCGTCTTCCATGGCTTCCACGGAGCCCATTCCACGGTAAGTTTTGAATTTTCGTCCTTCGTAGATGATCATCTCCCCTGGAGCTTCTTCGGTTCCTGCTAAAAGAGAGCCAATCATCACACTGCTGGCACCACCAGCAAGTGCCTTCACCAGGTCGCCGGAGAAACGAATACCTCCATCGGCTATGATGGGTAGGTCTTTTCCTTTCAGGGCTTTGGCAGCCTCATACACGGCTGATAACTGTGGTACGCCTACGCCCGCAACCACGCGGGTGGTACAGATACTTCCAGGACCTACACCTACTTTCACTGCATCAGCTCCGGCTGCTGCCAGCGCCTCTGCCGCTTCATAGGTAGCAATGTTGCCCACGATGAGTTCCAGATCCGGAAAAGCTTTCTTGACGTTTTTAGCTGCGTCGATTACGCCTTTGGAGTGACCGTGAGCAGTGTCTATGCTCACCACGTCCACACCCGCATTTACCAATGCCTTGATCCGATCTACCATGTCTGGAGTCACACCCACAGCTGCGCCTACTCTCAGTCGGCCGTATTCGTCCTTGCAGGCATTAGGGCGGTCTTTGTTTTTCAGGATATCCTTGTAGGTGATAAGCCCTGTGAGTTTGCCGTCTTTATCGATGATTGGCAACTTTTCTATCTTATATTCTTGCAGAATTTGCTCGGCTTCCTTCAGACCCACTTCCACTTCTGCTGTGACGAGATTTTCTGTGGTCATGATCTCCCGGATCGGGCGCTTCATGTTTTTCTGAAACCTCAAATCACGGTTGGTAATGATCCCGATCAATTTCTTATTTTGGTCGATGACAGGTATTCCTCCAATTTTATTTTCGCGCATGATCTTTTCTGCATCTCCGGCCACACTATCGTGAGAGAGGGTGATGGGATCGAGAATCATTCCACTTTGAGATCGCTTCACTTTGCGCACCTGTGCGGCTTGCTGGTCGGCAGGCATGTTCTTATGAATAAAACCCAGACCGCCTTCCAGCGCCATGGCAATAGCCAGCTCAGCTTCGGTCACCGTATCCATAGCAGCGGACACAAGTGGGATATTCAGCCTAATATTGCGGGTAATTCTGGTGGAAGTGTCGGTATCTCTGGGGAGGATTTCAGAGTAACCTGGAAGGAGAAGCACATCATCATAGGTTAGTGCTTCAAAGAGGAATTTATCGTCGAGATTCATGCAAACAATATTTGTTATTATTTGCCGGGCAAAATTAACTGGTCTTATAGAGATTGCGAAACTTAATGTGATTTATAATTTACAGGCATGAATGAATTCTTCTCGCAGCTACTGGAACAGATGTATCAGACTACATGGCTGGAAGCTGTGGCGGTGTTTTTTGGGTTGTTGAGTGTGTGGTATTCCAAGCAGGAAAATATTTTGGTGTATCCCACCGGTATCGTGTCCGTGCTGATTTATATCTACCTCACACTTGAATATAAGCTGTATGCCGATATGGGTATTAATGGATATTATTTTGTGATGAGTGTGTATGGCTGGTATCATTGGACCGATAGCGAGAATAAGCCGCAGATTCCTATTACAAGTAATAGCAAAAAGCAAAATGTGATCAGTATTTTGTTCTTCATTGTGTCTTTCATTGTGATCAGAACCGTTTTGGTTTACTTCACCGATAGCGATGTGCCCAACTGGGATTCCATTACCTCATCATTTGCCCTGGTAGGTATGTGGCTGATGGCCGAAAAGAAAATTGAGAACTGGATTGCCTGGATCATTGCAGATATTATTTCGGTGCCGCTTTACTTGTATAAAGGATTGCCATTTACAGCTTTTCAGTTTTTTGTGTTTACAGTACTGGCCACCTGGGGGTATTTTTCATGGAGAAAAACGTTGCTTAAGTCATGATCAGAAAGATAGCGATAATTGGTCCCGAGTCTACCGGGAAAAGTGAGTTGTGCCAGCATCTGGCACGGATTTACGATACCGAATGGGTGCCGGAGTACGCTCGTTTTTATCTGGACAGACTAGAGGGAGAATACCAAAAAGAGGATCTTCTGCATATAGCGCAGGGCCAGATGGCCTGGGAAGATGATAAGGCCGAGCAGGCCAGTGGGTATCTTTTTTGTGATACCAACCTCATTGTGATGAAGGTCTGGAGTGAGCACAAGTATGGTGAAGCCGACCCCTGGATACTGGAGGAGTTGGAGAGGCGCCAGTACGATTTTTACCTGCTGGGTAATATAGACTTGATTTGGCGGCCTGATCCGCAGCGTGAGCACCCCAAGTTGAGAAAGCACTTTTTTGATGTATACGAAACCTACCTGAAGGAGCATGACCTGCCGTATGCCATTGTATCAGGGATCGAAGACCTCAGGGTCAAATGTGCTCAGGATTTAATCGAGGATTTCTTCAACAAATAGTTTTGGCCTAAGTTTGCGGCTACAAAAGGGGTGCCTTACGGATTCTAAAAGGAGTCTATCGGGCTGAGATCATACCCAAATAACCTGATCCGGATAATGCCGGCGTAGGGAAGTATGATAAACCAGTAGGGAAGTTCCCCGCTTTCCGTATGGTTAAATGTTAACAACAATTTAAAATGAAAGTTTTTTGGATGTCAATGCTGGCAATGACCGCTGTATTCAGTGCGTTTGGTCAGTTCACTGTGGATGGCAAGGTAGTCACCGAAGCGGGTGAATCTTTGCCCGGAGCCAACGTATGGCTGAACCAGTCTAAGTATGCCACCTCTACAGATGGGGATGGTATTTTTATGTTGAGCAAGGTGCCAGCGGGTACTTTTGAGTTGAGTGTTTCTTTTGTGGGCTACGAAACCTACACGAAAGTACTGAAGGTGAATGAAAACGTTTCTCTGGAGATTTCGCTGAATGAGAATGTGATTAAAGGCGAGGAGGTTTTTGTTTACGCTACCCGGGCTAATGAGAAAACACCCACCACTTTTTCAAACATTTCCAACAAGGAGATAGAAGGCCGAAACATGGGCCAGGACCTGCCTTTTATTCTGCAGCATACGCCCTCTATGGTGGTGACCTCCGATGCAGGAAATGGTGTAGGCTATACAGGGATCAGGATCCGGGGGAGCGACCCCACACGAATCAACGTGACCGTAAATGGTGTGCCGATCAATGATTCGGAATCGCATGGTACGTTTTGGGTAAACATGCCGGACATGGCCTCTTCTGTCAACAACATTCAGATTCAGCGTGGGGTGGGTACGTCCACCAATGGTGCGGCAGCCTTCGGTGCTTCCGTAAACCTGCAAACGGACATGCCTTCTCAGGAGGCTTACGCCAAAGTGGACAATAGTTTTGGGTCATTCAATACCTGGAAACACACGGTAGAAATGAATACCGGTCTGATTAACAAAAAATGGGCTTTTCAGGGGCGATTGTCACAGATATCCTCTGACGGATACCTGGATCGTGCATCGGCCGATCTGAAGTCTTACTACCTGTCTGGCGGGTACTATGGAGATAAGACTACCGTGAAAGCTGTGGTTTTTGCAGGCAAGGAAGTGACTTATCAGGCCTGGTGGGGTACTCCTGAGGCCCGGCTGAACAATGACGTGGACGGGATGATGGAGGTCATTGCCAACAATGGACTCTCCGACGAACAGGCGGATAATCTGCTCAACTCAGGACGCACCTACAACTACTATCAGTATGACAATGAAGTGGACAACTATCAGCAAGACCACTATCAGCTCCATTTAAGTCATGTTTTCAATCCTAATTTCAATGTGAACGGAGCCCTGCACTATACCTACGGACGTGGGTACTATGAGCAGTACAGAGCGGATGATGACCTGGCGGACTACGCGTTGCCGGATGTAGTGATTGGTGACAGCACCATCTCATCCACAGACCTGATTCGTCGCAGATGGCTGGACAACGACTTTTATGGATTCACCTTTTCAGCTAACTACACTAAGGAGAAATGGGATTTGTCTTTTGGAGGTGCCTGGAACAAATATGATGGGGATCATTTTGGTGAAATCATCTGGGCACAGTATGCCAGTACCAGTGCCATTCGGGATCGTTATTATGACAATTTCGGAAGGAAAACCGATTTCAATGTTTACCTGAAGGGAAACTATCAGGTAGCTCCTAAAGTGAACCTCTTTGCAGATGCACAGGTCAGAATGCTGGATTATCACACGAAGGGAGTGGACAGCGACCTGAGGAATATAGATACAGGAGACACTTACGCCTTTTTCAACCCAAAGGTGGGCATGACCTATTTGGTGAAGCGGGGCGAAAGTTTTTATGCCTCTTACGCCGTGGGCAACCGGGAGCCGGTGCGTGGTGATTTTGTAGATGCTGCCGAGGGTCAGATTCCAAAGGCAGAGACCATGCGCAACCTGGAGGTTGGGTATCGTAAAGCTGCAGGGAATTATAGCTATTCAGCCAACTACTACCTCATGGATTATGAAAACCAACTGGTGCTCACCGGTGCGGTGAATGATGTGGGTTCATCCATACGGGTCAATGTGCCTGATAGCTACCGGATGGGTGTGGAGCTTGTGGGAGCGGTGAAGGTGATGGACGCCCTGACCCTGTCTGGAAATCTGACCCTCAGTAAAAACAAGATTGCCAACTTTACAGAGGTGATTTACGACTATGGTCCGGCCTTTGACGAGTACAACGAAATCCAAAATGAATACACCGATACTGACATCTCATTCTCTCCCAATGTGATTGGTGGCACGCAGATTGGTTACAAGCCACTGAGCTTCCTGGAGATTTCTTTGTTGAGCAAGTATGTGAGTAAGCAGTATCTGGACAATACGTCTAATGATGATCGCAGCATTGATGCCTACTTTGTGAATGACCTGAAAATGGATCTCACGTTTGCCAGCAAGCAGGTGAAGCAAATTGGCATCTCACTTTTGGTGAATAACATTTTCGATGTGCAATATGTGAGCAATGGCTACACCTTTGGCTATGCCGGAGGAGACTATGTGGTGCGTGAAAATTACTATTACCCTCAGGCGGGGACTAATTTCATGCTGGCCTTATCACTGAAGTTTTAAGTGTCAAAAAAAGCCTTCGGAATATGGATTCCGAAGGCTTTTTTATTTGGAGTCGTTTTTATTTTTACTGGTAGCTGGCCGCTAGTAGTCGGTATTGATTCAAAATACTGCGTACCGAATACCGCACGTCTTTAGAGAAATAAGTTCTGTCATCGAATAGCCCACTGGCATAGCCCTGCCAGATGACACCATTGGACTTGCGGTCTACAAAGTCAATCAGTAGGGTGCCTTTCTTAAGTTCATAGGCTTTATTGGTATACTTCGCTTCACGGATGTACTCCAGGTTGTTTTCATTCTCAGCGCGCTCTGCGTACAGGGCATCCCAGCTCTCCAGCTCCAGCTGCTCGTAGCCTTTGAAAGACATGTCGTTGGAGAATACTTTGTAAGCAATGTAAATTGAGGGCTTATCGGATTTTTTATAGCCTTGAGAAATCATCCTACGTTCAATTTCTCTTTTGATCATGCTGTCACTAAGGCCATTGTAGTTTACGGTGTCTCCCAGGTTTAGAAAATTGAAGGTATCGTAGCGCTTAAATTTCCCGCGATAACTGTAATCATACTCTACGATAAATTCCCGCTCTGCCATGCATCCGGAGAGCAGGATAAACGAGGTAATAATGAGCAAATTTTTCATTTTTGTAGAAATTTGGCGGGGTTTGGTGAAACGTTCTTATCTATTAAATTCTTTACAAACTGTTTTTGTTTTGGATTTCTGTTATTTAAACACTTATAATTTAGCACCGAATTTTAATATTTCCGAATGTCATCACACCACATTGTCAGAGATCAGCAGGAACCGGCCTTAATTTTGCACCGCCTGGACTCCTTTCCGGTCTCACATTTGCATGCACTCCTGGAGTGGTCACCGACGGTGATCTGTTGTGAACCGGGTATTGATAAATACACCAGTCTGGGCCATAAGCTGGATTTTGCACTGGTGAGTTTAAACCGTTTTGAAAGCTGGAAAGGCCGCCTGGATAATCAACAGCCCGTTAAAATCATCGCCATTGACGATTCCCACTTCTTAATGACCGGGCTGACAGTACTCCAAAAGGAAGGTCATCGTGCGGTGAATATCATCACAGATGAAGCGTCGGTCTTTGATGTGATCCAATTGCTTACCCAGTGGCTCAACCAGTTGGATCTGGTGGTATTTACAGAAAAACAAAAGTTCCTTTTTGTCAAGAATGAGACATTCAAAAAATGGCTGCCTGCCGGTACGCGGCTTACATTGATGGCCCTGAGTGAGGATTCGAGATGGGATGTCGTGGGATTTCAGGAAGATGTGAAAGCCTCACATGATCAGGAGTTGGAGGTGGTCAAGGCAAAAGAAGGGGAGGCTGAGATCCACTGCAGCCATCCCCCTTACTTGGTGGTTGAGGATTTAGATTACTGAATCCTGTTAGCAATGTTTACCAGTTTGATAAACTCTGCTCTGTAGCCGAATTCGTCCACCCCGACAGACTGGTGGGCCATGGTGAGTATTTTGCTGAATGTGAGATTTCCCTTAAATTCTGAATCTCTCAACACCATCCCGAAGCTGGCTACCGTGGCCGACCAGTTGAGGTTTTCGTCTTCATCAAATGTGCTGTCATTGGCCAAAGGCTGTTCTATGAGTTGACTGGTATTTTTATTTGGCTCCTTGTATCTGAATTTTACGGTCAGTAACTCATCTGTATCTCCCGTGATGGTCTGCGACTGGTACTTCAGGTCATCTACCTCTTTGGTGAAATTGCTTTTGACTCCCACCGGAATGATTTCGTAAAGAGCGGTCACCGTGTGCCCACTCCCCAGCTCGCCAGCATCTTTTTTGTCATCGTTGAAGTCCTCATCATTGAGCTTTCTGTTTTCATAGCCTATCAGGCGGTAGGCCTGCACCACATTGGGGTTAAACTCCACCTGAATTTTCACGTCTTTGGCGATCGTGAAAAGAGTACCACCAAACTCTGTCACCAATACTTTTTTGGCTTCCAGGATGTTGTCGATGTAGGCATAGTTGCCGTTGCCTTTGTCAGCCAGGGTTTCCATTTTAGAATCTTTGTAATTGCCCATACCAAAGCCCAGTACGGTTAGGAATACACCCTCCTCCCGTTTTTCTTCGATGAGGCGCTGCATCTCTCCATTGCTAGAGGCCCCAATATTGAAGTCTCCATCGGTGGCCAATATCACCCGGTTGTTGCCACCCTCCACAAAATGCTCCTTCGCAACTTTGTACGCCAGTTTGATGCCGGCACCACCAGCGGTGGAGCCCCCTGCTTCCAGATTTTCCAGTGCTTCGATGATTGCAGGCTTATTCGCTCCGTCTGTAGGAGGCAGCACCAGCCCCGCAGCGCCTGCGTAGACCACTATGGCCACCTTATCCTGCGGACGTAGTTCATTGGTCAACATTTTTAGACTGGAGACGAGGAGTGGTAGTTTGTTGGGAGCGTTCATGGAGCCGGAGACATCCAGCAGGAAAACGATGTTGGATGGCGGAAGCTGCTCCATGGCCAGTTTTTTCCCCTGAATGCCAATTTTCACCAACAGGTGATCCTCATTCCAGGGAGCTCTGGTTTTAGCAGTGTGTATGGCAAAGGGTTTGTCGTCTTTAGGCCCTTCATAGTCGTAATGAAAGTAGTTGATCATCTCTTCTATGCGTACGGCATCTTTGGGCGGTAGCTGACCCATGTGGAGAAAGCGGCGCATGTTGCTGTAGGAAGCGGCGTCCACATCTATTGAAAAAGTAGAAAGTGGCTTATCGGCACTTTTGTGGAAGATATTTTCCTCAATGGCGTCATAGGATTCGGTGTTGTGAAATGGGTTGGACTCACCTACCATGTAGGAAGGGCCAGCGGCCCTTGATACTGCCCCTGTGGCATTCAATCGCTTACGTAAGGAAGATGATGAAGCATCCTGAAGTACTACTTCTTGTAACTGTTGCACATCGGTGTAGAGGATCACGTTGATTTGTTGTTTTTTTCCGACGCGGATTTCTTCAGTTTGAAAGCCCACGAATGAAAAGACCAGGGTGCTGTTGGTATCATTTACCTGAATGGAGTACTTTCCATACTTGTCCGTTTGTGCGCCGTTCGTTGTTCCCTTTTCTACTATGGTTACCCCAGGAAGCGGGTTGCCGGATTCGTCATAAACTGAACCGGTTATTGGGAGGGTCATGGCATTCAGACTGAAAACCATCACCATGCTGAGAAGTAATAAGAGCTTTTTCATATCGGTATCATATTTGATTTGTATTCTTGAGATGTGATACCGACCTTAATTCCATAAGTGGAGTGAAATTATTTCCCTACTTAATTTTTAACTGACTGTAAAACAACAGGTTATTTGAAATTTATTTCTTCAAATAAGGACGAACAACCGGATGAAGCACTGCTCATCCGCTACCAACAGACTGGCGATAAGGCTTTGATTGGAGCACTTTTCAGCAGGTATGTGCATCTGGTGTATGGACTTTGCCTGAAGTACCTGAAAGATCGGGATGGCGCACAGGATGCGGTGATGACCATTTTTGAATCTCTTTTTAAAAAGCTTCTGGACCATGACGTAAAGTATTTCAAGAGCTGGCTCTATATGGTGGCTAAAAATCACTGTCTCATGGAGCTTCGCAAAGCCGGAACCAGCAAAGATTTGAATGGATCAATTATGGAAAATGAGGTGTTTTTGCATCCAATAGAAGAAATGCCTACCGATGTGACCGATGACCTTGATGCCATGGAAAAATGCCTGGAACAGCTACGGGATGATCAACAAAAATGCTTGCGGATGTTTTATTTGCAAGAGCTGAGTTACGAAGAGGTGAGTACGAAAACCACTTTTGCGCTGAAAAAGGTGAAGAGCTATATCCAAAATGGGAAGAGAAATTTGAAAATCTGTATAGAAAAGCAACATGCCGACAGGTAGAAAACATAGCACATTAACCAGAGAGCAGATCCGGAACTATCTGGAGGGAAAACTGACGGGCAAAAATGCCCATGCGGTGGAGCGTCAGTTGCTCAATGATCCTTTTGACGAGGAGGCTATGGAAGGATATGCACTGTTTGATCCAGAACTTACCGAAACGGATCTGGATGGGCTGATGAAAAGGGTGGCAGCAAGGTCCAAAAAGCGCCAGAGTTATGCGTGGCGTTGGGCAGCTACTTTCGCACTCCTTGCGGTGGCTGCTGTGGTTGTTTGGTTGGTGGTACCGTCCTTAGACCCTGCCAGTGACCAGCTATCCCTGAAAGAAGAAGACAAACAGGAAAAAGACGCGGCTGATATGGGAGATTCCAAAATTGTGCAAGAAGAGGTTGTCATCCCGGAGCCACCTTTCATCAAAGAAGAAAGCGTCCCGGTTGCTGAAGCAACCCGACCAAAGCCCGAAGAAAACATACTGACGGAAGAAAATGAGGAGGGTCCTTCTCAGGAAGATGTAGCGATCACTACCAGGCGTCCGGAACCCTCTGCAGATGAATTGATGGAGGAGGATCAGGTCATTGAGCTGGCAGATGAGACACTGGCTGAGGTGGTGATGGAAGAGGTGATTCCGGAAGAGAGCTCCGCACTGAAGAAGGAAGCGGTAGCTATGAGCAGATCCACAGGAGCAGTGACCCGATCAGCTCTGGGGGTAGATAATATGGTGACGGGCACGGTCACTGATGAAGCTGGAACCCCATTGCCAGGAGTGACGGTGGTGGTGAAAGGCACCGCCTATGGAGTGATGAGTGATAGCAATGGTCAATACAACCTGGAACTCGCAGATAGAAGCGCTGTGCTTGTGTTCTCCTATGTGGGTTATGACCAGATAGAGCTGAAGGTAGGCGACAGAAGGCAGTTGAACGTGGAGCTGGAGACGGATGTACAGGCACTCTCCGAGGTGGTAGTGACCACCTATGCGGAGACCAATGAAATGAGCTTTGAGAGTGCCGAACCGGCAGAGGGATTAAAAGCCTACCGGTCTTACCTGGAGCGAGAACTGAACTATCCCAGGACGGCTATCGACAGCAATGTTTCAGGTAAAGTAATCCTGAAAGTTGCCATTCTCGCCACTGGAGAGATAGGAACGATTGAAGTGAAGCGAAGCCTCGGATTTGGCTGTGATGAGGAGGCGATGAGGTTGGTACGAACAGGTCCCCCGTGGAGAGCAGCCACCAGAAATGGAGAGCCTGTAGAAAGTCAGGTTCGGGTAAAGGTGGTATTCCAACCGGAGTAGGTCAGAGGAGTATTGCCCTTACCATGCGATCTTTGCCATTCAGGTCTTGAAAAACTTTTACGTCTTCGTATCCTTTTGTTCTCAGCATGTCTTTCGTTGCCAGTCCAAAGGCCTCATGGATTTCGAAATAGAGCTTTCCTCCCGGGGCTAGGTGAGTTAGCCCAATCTCGGCAATGCGTCGGTAAAAAATGAGCGGGTCATCATTCGAGACGAAGAGTGCCCCTTCCGGCTCAAAGGCCACCACATTCTCATGCATTTCGATGCGATCCGCCTCCGGTATATAAGGAGGGTTACTCACGATGAGGTCATACTGCTGTGGAGGAATTTCCCCAAACACATCCTGTACCTCCATGTTGACTTGAGCTCCCAACGCCTGGCTGTTTTTCTGAGCGGTTTTTACAGCTCCTTCAGAGATGTCCCAACCAGTCACATTTGAGGCCCTCATGGCCAGCGCGAGACTGATGGCAATGCATCCGGTGCCAGTACCTATATCCAGGATATTGAGTTTTTGATGACGATCATTCTCATCAAGTATCAACTCCACCAGCTCCTCGGTTTCTGGTCTGGGAATTAGGGTATGTTTATTCACCAGATATTTTCGATCCATAAAATAAGCAAAGCCGATGACGTGCTGCACGGGCACATTTCTCAGCAGCTGTAGCATGGCAGACCGGAGCTTTTCATGGTCACTTTCCGAAAGCTCTCTTTCAGGATTGGTGAGTCGGTGGATCCGGGTGATCCCCAAATGATCTTCCAGCAAGAGATTGATGATTGACTCTGCCTCTCTTTCTCCATAGATAGGAGTGAGTTGAAGAACTGATTCTTTGTAAATTGCGGACACTTTGTGATTCACAGCACGAAGTTACCGAATATGTCAGATCAACAATGGATGCAAAGAGCGCTGGAGCTTGCCCGTCTGGGTTTGGGCAATGTGAGCCCCAACCCTATGGTAGGGTGCGTGATTGTGAAAGATGACAAAATCATTGGGGAGGGCTATCACGAGCAGTACGGAGGGCCGCATGCGGAAGTGAATGCTGTACAAGCTGTGAAGGATCAGTCCCTTTTGGCTCAGAGCACCGCTTATGTCACGTTGGAGCCCTGTTCGCATTTCGGAAAGACTCCACCTTGTGCCGACTTGCTGGTGCGTCATCAGGTAAAGCGGGTGGTCATTTGTAATGAGGATCCCAATCCTTTGGTAGCCGGGCAGGGCATTGAGCGACTGAGGAATGCCGGAATTGAAGTGGAAATCGGTTTGTTAAGGGAAGAGGGGAGAGTGCTCAACAGAAGGTTTTTCACTGCATTTGAAAAGAAAAGACCCTATGTGATCCTGAAGTGGGCACAGACCGCTGATGGTTTTGTAGCCCGTGAAAACTATGACAGCAAATGGATCAGCAATACTTATTCGAGACAGCTGGTGCATAAGTGGCGTGCTGAGGAGGATGCTATTTTGGTGGGGACCAATACGGCTCGTTACGATAATCCATCTTTGACCACCAGAGACTGGAAGGGCAAAAATCCTGTGCGTTTTTTCATTGACAGAACGTTGTTGTTGAACAAGGGAATGCATCTCATGGATGGAACCGTACCTACTTATTGTTTTACGGAAGGGGAGGGTGAAAACAGGCAGAATTTGACATTTATTCAGCAGGAGCAGATTGCACCTGAAGCCATTTTAGCTTCGATCAGCGAATTGAAAATCCAGTCTTTGATTATGGAGGGTGGAAGCGGGTTACTCAACTCTTTCATTGAACGTGGACTTTGGGATGAAGCCAGGGTTTTCATTGCCCCTCACACTTTTGGTAAAGGCATTGCTGCCCCTCATATTTCCGGTGAACTTTTGTCAGCAGAGGACGTTTTAGGAGATCGGTTATTAATTTATAAAAATCATTGAAAGCGCTACCATGGCAGAAGAACTAAACATTATCCATACCACTGACAAGAGGGAAAAATACGCTTCTCTCATACCGCAAATAGAATCGCTGATTGCTGATGAGGAGGATTTGATTGCTAACCTGGCCAATATCGCCGCAGCACTCAAATATGGGATGGATTTCTTTTGGGTGGGGTTTTACCTGGTCAAAAATGACCAATTGGTGCTGGCTCCGTTTCAGGGGCCCATCGCCTGTACTCGGATCAACAAAGGCAAAGGTGTTTGTGGACAAAGCTGGGCCACTGGCCAAACCATTATCGTGCCCGATGTAGACCAGTTTCCAGGACATATCGCCTGCAGTTCTGATAGCAAATCAGAGATTGTGGTGCCTGTGATCAAAGATGGTGCGGTGATAGGTGTACTGGATGTGGATAGTGATCAACTAAACACCTTTGATGAGGTGGATCAGGAGTTTCTCGAAAGATTGGTTTCCAAGCTCTGATTATAGTGCTGACTTCACCAGCTCCCAGTCAATATTCATCGGCTCAGCTTCGAAGTTTTCTTTTAGTGGATACTCTAGTGCTTCCTTGATGCGCTTATTGAGATTGGGGTGAGACATCAGAAAATCCAGCCGGTCGTCACCTTCTCCGTACTTTTCTTTCAGCCGCCTAAAGATCGTGGAAACATACCGGGGGCTGATGGCTGCTTCTTCCAGTGTCTTTAAGGCAAACTGGTCCGCACTTGTCTCCTGAGTCCTGTCAAATGAGGAGGAGATGGTGGCTTTGGCTATTTCCCCTACCAGTACCGGATCACTTCCGGTAAGGATGGAAAAGACCACATTGATACCGAGATCCTTCAGGATTTTATTCACAACATGGCGTTCTTCCACATGACCCATTTCATGGGCCAGTACTGCTGCCAGCTCCTCTGGGTTCTCTGAGAGCCTGATGATTCCCGAGAAAATAAAGATATGTCCACCCAGCGTAGCAAAAGCGTTCACCTCCGGTTCATTCAGCACATGGAGTTGATAGTCATAGTTGGTAGGACCGATGGCCGTCAGGAGTCTCTTTTTGATAGTCAGAATGGCTTCACTCACCGTATCGTTTTCTACCGCTTCATACTCTCGCAGCACCTGGTCGGCCAGTAGGTCTCCCAGCTCTTGCTCCGTTTCCACAGACACGGACAGTTCGGGGGCATCAGGCACCCATCTAAACAGGGTGAAAGCTAACCAACCAATGAGAAATGCCCCAATGACGATGAGCAGTTCCTTATAGAGTCCTTTGATCATTTGCTGAATTATTTGGGAGGCTCATTGAGAACGGGAGCGTCAGAAGACTCCTCTTTGCGATAAGCAAAGTGATAAGCCAGCTTGCCAAAGAAAAGGAAATAATAGAACCTTCCTTTTCGGGCTTTTGTGGCTCCCACCAGACTGAAAATGACATACAACAGATTGGCTGCCACTACCACCCACAGGTAACCCCAGTAGAGCTCCGATACGGTAGCAAATCCCTCCATAAACACATCACTACTGCGAAATGACCCTTCATTGAAGATGATCCGGAAGGTCCAAAAAACCAACCCTGCGTTCATCAGAGTGGTGGGGATCTGCGAATAGAGGGATTGCAGAGCGTGAAATTTCACAAATCTGCTTTTGCCTTTGTTCACATAATAGTAGATCACCGCAGCGATGAGATTCAAAATAGGCAAAGGGAGGCCTGCCGCCAGAGCGGCAAACATCATCAGGTATGCCCCCATGGCATCTTCCCGATCCCTCATGCTGATATCCTCTACCTGCTCAATAGGGTAGTATTTTTCGGATGTGTCTGTCATGTTTCTAAGTGATTATTCCTTACCGGAAAATGGTGGATACTGATCATCCATAAAGCCCATGTATAAGCTCACGCGGGTGCTCCATCTCAATGTTTCCACATTGAAGGTATGCCAGGATTCCGGATACTTACCAGTGAAAAGCACGGCCCAAAAGGCGAGAAAAGAGAGGATAATTCCCCAGAGCGTACGGAAATAAAGAATAAATCCATGTGGGATAAGCACATAAATAAAACCAAAGAACGCACGGAGCAGGAGCAATCCTCGGCTGATGTTTTCAGGGTAAGGTACTTCCAGTGAGGTGTACTCGTCGGAGGCATTGATGCCAAAGGCCGGGTACCCGTCAGAAAGGTTCATCAATCGGGCATTCAGTCGCAGGTTCCACTGCAACAGACCCACCTGAAACTCAAAAAAGCTTTGAGGGTATTTTCCGGTAAAAAGGACAATCCACCAGGCAATGAACTGTAAGATGGCTCCCCAGATGCTGACGAAAATAAGGAGAAAGAGGTGTGGGAATGCGATGTAAATCGCACCAAAGAGTGAGCGCAAGATGAGCTCTCCACGGGAGTAGTACTCCTGATGTTGGATGGTTAACTTCATTTAAGGTTAGGTTTTGTGAAATCGGAAGTTAATTTTTTTTAGAAAAGGATCAAAGAACTATTTGCAATCCTCCCGCGGGTGGACAGGGAACGCCAAAAAAAAGGCCTGATGATCACCAGGCCTTTTTTTATGACTTCTTTTCTCTATTATGACAGCTCGGCAATGACCGTTTTGCCTCCGTAAGAAATGTCATCAATGTTTACTTTGATTTTGGCATCCAGTGGAAGATAGAGGTCTATTCGGCTACCGAAACGGATAAAGCCAAATTTTTCACCTTGCTCTACTGGTTTTCCTGCTTCCGAATAAAAACAAATCCTCCGAGCCACAGCACCCGCCACCTGACGCATCATGATCTCCACTCCGGAGGCCAGTTTCAGCCCGATAGAAGTGCGCTCATTGTCTGTGCTCGATTTGGGATGCCACGCCACCAGAAATTTACCCGGGTGATATTTGAAGTAAGAGATTTCTCCTGCTACCGGGCTTCTGTTCACATGCACGTTAAGCGGCGACATGAAGATCGATACCTGAATTCTTTTGTCTTTCAGGTATTCAGACTCTTCGGTTTCTTCGATTACCACCACTTTACCATCTGCCGGAGCGATGATTTGTGAAGGGTTTTTTTCCACAGGAAACTCAGGATCTCTGAAGAAACGTACCACAAGGATGAAGAAAATAACCGCTGCCAGGCCCAGTATGACCTGCACCACCTGAAATGGGATGAGCCAATAAAGCAGTGCGTAGAGCAGCACTAGAATAATGGCTGCAATGGGTATGATCTTGTATCCTTCTTTGTGAATGTTCATTAGAATCCTCCTCTGTATTTATAGGTTTTAGCCACCTTGTCTATGGCCACAATATATGCAGCGATACGCAAGGAAACATTATATTGTTGAGATGTCTCGTATACTTTATCAAAAGCCGTTTTCATGATCCTGTCAGACCTTCTGTTGACTCGCTCAGCGGTCCACTTGTAACCCAGCCTGTTTTGTACCCACTCAAAGTAAGAGACGGTAACCCCACCGGCGTTGGCCAGAATGTCCGGCACAGCCATGATGCCATTGTCGTTGAGTATGGCGTCAGCCTTGGCGGATGTAGGGCCGTTGGCTCCCTCCACGATCAGCTTGGCCTTGATCTGGCCAGCATTCTTTTCAGTGATTACATCTTCCACAGCAGCGGGCACCAGCACGTCTACATCGAGTAGCAAGAGTTCATCCGGATCTATTTTTTCAGCACCTGCAAAACCTTCCAGTGATCCGTTGTTTTCATTTCGGTAATTGATGGCTTCCTTGATGTTGATGCCTTCTTTGTTATAGTAAGCACCCGAAAGGTCAGAGACTGATACCACAGTGACACCTCTTTCTGCCAACAGGATGGCCGCCCATGAGCCTACATTACCAAATCCCTGAACGGCACAGGTAGCTTTGAATGGATTGATTTTCATCTTCTCCATAGCCGCCATGGCTGAGATCATTACTCCCCGGCCAGTAGCTTCTGTTCGGCCCAGTGATCCACCCAATACCAGCGGTTTACCCGTAACAACCGAGTTGACGGTCATGCCCTGAGCTCTGGAATAGTGGTCCATTAGCCAGGCCATTTCTCTCGGTCCGGTACCCATATCTGGTGCCGGAATGTCCCGGTCGGGACCGAAAATCTCCAACATGGATTGCGTGAATGATCGGGTGAGTCGTTCCACTTCTCCGGCAGACATGGCTCTTGGGTTGCACTTGATGCCACCCTTGGCACCTCCATAGGGAATATCGACCACCGCACATTTCCAGGTCATCCATGCAGCCAGGGCTTTTACTTCGTCCAGGTTCACATCCATGTCATACCTGATCCCACCTTTGGAAGGGCCCAGAATATTGGAATGAATCACTCGATAGCCTTCAAATACCTGGATAGATCCATTGTCCATGGTGATGGGGAGTGATACGATGACTTGCTTGGTGGGGGATTTTAATACATTATAAACTTCATCATCCAGGCCGAGGTGTTGCGCTGCAATGTGAAATCTTGACATCATTGACTCGAAAGGATTTCCTTTATCCTTAATAGGAGCCGGTTCAATGTAAGCCATGCTTGTTAATAATTTAAATGGGGTTATTGTTTATTTGGCAGCAAAGCTACGCGTTTCCCCACATTTAACTAGAAAAGTTTGAGGAAAACAACGATGAACGGGACGGCCAAAATGAGGCTGTCAAACCTGTCCAGAAAGCCTCCATGTCCGGGTATGGAAGTACCCGAATCCTTGATTTGCATAGTACGCTTAAACATGGACTCCACCAGGTCACCGTAAGTGCCCGCGATGACCACTATGAGCGAGACGATGATCCATTGCCACATGGCCAGACCAGTGCTGTATCTGCTGATGGCAATAGAAAATGCCACAGCCGTCAGTGCCCCACCTATGGCCCCTTCCCAGGATTTTTTTGGGGAGATACGCTCGAAAAGTTTTCGTTTGCCAAAACGGATTCCGGCAAAGTAGGCACCTGTATCGCTGGCCCAGATGATCAGCATGAGGCCCAGTAATATCTCATAGCTGTACCAGCCGTGGTAGTGCACCACCACATTCATGAGGGCAAAAGGCAGAGCCACATAGGTCAGGCCAAGATAGAAGAGTGCAATGTTCAGGAATGGGTTGTTGTCATTTTTCTTATATAGTTTGATCAAAAAGATCAGGGAGGCGATCGGGAAAATGATAAAGTAAAAATTGGAGTTGAGCGAGCCACGGGCCACAAAGAAGGACAAAATGAAAAGCCCACCTCCTATAGCCACTCCCAGTAGCCTGATGGGCAGATAGCTCTGGAGTTTGATGAGGCGGTAAAACTCCCACTGGGCCAGCAACGAAATGGTGAGAAATACTACAAAGTAGGCCCACTCGCCGATGATAAGGGAAGAAACAATGATCGCTGCACCTGCTGTAGCAGAAATGATGCGTTGGTAGAGGTCGGAGAATTTATTCAAATTTGATTTCGTCGTTTATAATTTTTATTGCTTTGATGATGTATTCCGGGGCCACCAAAACTTCAAATGTACCGAATTGATATGCAGAATCTTTTTTGTTCAACACCACAGGACTCATTTCCTGATCTTCCAGCACGGCTTTTACGATTTCCGCCCGGTATTCCAGGGAGTCACGGTACACGCATTGCCAATCACGCATTTTTTTCAGGGAATAAATTTCTGAATAAATATAGCAATACCGCACCGGCCAGAAAAAAGATTCCCACCACATAGAGTGGCGGAGAAGAGTCCGCTTCCGCAGGATTGTAATTGATGAATTTGATCTGACTGAAATAGAGCAGCGTCAGGGTGAGCCCGTTATTGATAAAATGCCCCACCATGGCCAGTGACAAGTAGCCAGACCAATAATACAGATAGCCGAAGAGTGCGCCGAGAAAAATCCTGGGGACCACTCCGTAAAACTGAAAGTGGAAAATACCGAAAATAATAGCCGATAGCCAGATGGCCACGTGCGGATTGTTGAAGGCCTTCCCAAAAAGATTTTGAATCAGTCCGCGAAAAAGGAGTTCTTCACCCACGGCAGGTATCAGGGCGATGACCACCAGCGCGATCAGGTATTCATGAATTCCAGAAAATGTAGTCAGGTATTCGGTGAGTTTTTCCAGCTGTGCTTCTTTACTCTGCGCCCAGTTTTCAAACCACGAAAAGATGTCGGGCATATCCACATTCTGATTCCACTCTATAACCACACTATTGGCCACCATAAAGCAAAAAAGGATCACCACTGTCATCAGTATGGGGCGAAGCGCCTGCTCTGGAAAATTGAAGAACGGAGCGTACCGCCCTTTTAGGTTGACTTTGATGAAGAAAAGAGGCACCACGATGAAGGCACCTATGGAGGTTACTGCCTGAATAATCATCAGGGGTAATTTGGCACTTTCAGACCCGTAGGGGTTGGTGAGAATGCCTAGCGATTCCTGTACGTCATAATTAAATAGGAGCATGATCAGCCCCTGGGCAATGAATGAAAACAAAAAAAGGGCAGCTAAAACATAACCACCCAAAATTAGTAGTAACATCCAAGGGGTGGAATCACCCTCATCGGTGTTTTTCAGGATATTCTGCATAATTGCCCTAAATTTACGGCAAAATTGGACATAAGACTGTGGTCAAAATAGGAAACTTAGAAATCGGGGAATTCCCACTGTTGCTTGCACCTATGGAGGATGTGAGCGATCCGCCATTCCGTGCCGTGTGCAAGGAAAACGGAGCGGATTTGATGTATACGGAATTCATCTCCTCGGAGGGGCTCATCAGAGATGCTGCCAAGAGTGTGGAGAAATTGGATATTTATGATTACGAGCGGCCGATAGGCATTCAGATTTTTGGAGATAAAATTGACTCCATGCGCCAGGCGGCTGCCATTGCCGAGGAGGCCAATCCAGAAATTATTGATATCAACTACGGCTGTCCTGTGAAAAAGGTAGCCTGTAAAGGAGCGGGTGCGGGTATTTTGCTGGATATCCCCAAGATGCAGGAAATGACCGCCGAAATCGTGAAAGCGGTGAATAAACCTGTGACGGTGAAGACCCGACTGGGCTGGGACGATAGCACCATCCGTATAGTGGAGGTGGCCAAGCGTCTGCAGGATGTGGGCATTCAGGCGCTGACCATTCATGGTCGTACGCGAAAGCAGATGTATAAGGGCGAAGCAGACTGGACCAAAATAGCGGAGGTAAAAAACCATCCCGATATACACATTCCCATTTTTGGGAACGGCGACATTGACAGTCCCGAGAAGGCCCTGGAGTATAAGGAGAAGTATGGCATAGATGGAATCATGATCGGGAGAGCGGCCATTGGTTACCCATGGATTTTCAATGAGATCAAGCACTTCATGGCTACTGGAGAGCACCTGGATAAACCTACTTTGACCGAGCGGGTAGCTGTTGCCAAAAAACACCTGGAATTTTCTGTAGAGTGGAAAGGTGAGTTGAAAGGGATTTTCGAGATGCGGCGACATTACACCAACTATTTCAAAGGCATACCGGACTTCAAACCCTACCGTACACGTCTGGTAGAGTCTGCTTCATTTGAAGAGTTGAAAAGCATTCTGGATGAAATTCCGGAAGTATTTCAGGAGGCGATAATCGCCTGACCCCCCAAAGCCCAACCCCAATATGACCCAAAAACCAACCGTAAAGGCCTGGAGCCTTTTGCTTGCCCTATCCTTGATATGGGGAAGCTCCTTTATCCTGATCAAGAAGGGCCTTTTGGGACTCACTCCTTTTGAAGTGGGCTCTCTGAGAATCCTCTCTGCATCTATTTTTTTACTGCCCTTTGTGATTCGAAACCTGAAAAAGGTCAAGAGACATCAGGTCAAGTATCTGGTGTCCATTGGCTTTCTCGGGAGTTTTATTCCTGCATTTTTATTTGCCATAGCTCAGACCCGACTAGAAAGTTCGATCACCGGAGTGCTCAATGCCATGACACCCATATTCACCATGCTGGTGGGCTTATTTGTCTATAAACAGCAGCAGTCTCCACGGGTATTTGTGGGAGTATTTGTAGGGTTTTTGGGTGCTGCTACACTGGTCATGGCCGGCTCGGGAGGTGAGCTATCCAATTTCAATTTCTATGCATTTTTTGTGGTGCTGGCCACGATCATGTATGCACTCAATCTCAACATCATCAAGCATCACCTGCAGGAGCTTAGGTCTATGACCATCACCAGCATATCGCTGGCTTTTGTGGGGCCGATCGCTGCTGTGCAGCTTGTGTTCTTTTCAGATTTCCCCACTAGGGTGATGGAGGTGGAGGGTGTACTGGAGGCTACTGGCTATATCCTCACACTTGGAGTGGTAGGCACGGCCATTGCATTGATTATTTTCAATAAGCTGGTGAATCTCACCGATCCTGTTTTTACCTCTTCGGTGACTTATATCATTCCCATCGTGGCAGTGATGTGGGGAGTGCTGGATGGCGAGGTGCTTCTATTGAGTCATATACTCGGCATAGTTGCTATTTTGGTAGGAGTGTATGTGGCCAATTCCAGTAAGAGGAAGGCATAAAAAAAGGCGACCCGATAGCATCGGGTCGCCTTTTTTGGCAGACTAAGACCTTAGTCGTGCAATTTCGAAAAATCAAATTCTTCCAGGAATTTCTTCGCCTGCTGTGTGTTTTGAAACTCGAACATTTTGGTGTGACCGTCTGTGTCATGGATCTCCACTTTGATGGCCTCTATATTAGGGATGGCATGAGTCGTTGACTTAGCTACCAAAGAGTCCTTGTCAATATTCTTGGAGAGTTTCTGCGTTTTCCTTTTTACCCGTCCACAGTAAGAGCATTCGTACTCCTTCTGTATTTCACCATCTTCGTGATCAGTGGCAGGTTTCAGGATGTCTTCTTTGACCAGTTTCAAGGTTTGGAAACCACATCGGTCGCATTCGAATGCGCTAAGGTGACCCTGATATTTTTCAATCTTGGTTTCCTGAGTTTCCGGATCTATCCATACATCGTAGTCCACGGAGAAAGCATCTTCTTCAGCCTGCATTCCCTCATCCAGATACGTATCTTCTTCATCCTCGCTCAGAAGCTTCATTTCATTACCCGTGCCCGGATTGATACGAGGTGTATATCTCAGTTTTTTGAGTTTTTTCTCCAGAGGGCCAGGGTAGTAGTATTTGAAAATAAGGTATGCGATGTAGATATGGAGCGTGCCTATGCAAAAGGAGACAAAAATCCTGATGAAAAACCAAACAGGGCTGAGAACGACCGTTTCATCATATACCGTGTTAAGAAAGAAAAAAATACCGGCGGCTAACACATAATTGGCTCGGAGGTAACTTTTGATCTCATACTGACTGGCCACATCAAATTTTTCTTTGAGTGTGCCAGCAAAGGAATATTTGATCCAATACCTGATGACAAAAATAAGGGTGAGGCCAATAGCTACCAGAAAGAGGTACCACATGGCTACATGCCAGATATCAAGAAAGGACAAATAGGAATCGTTAGTTTTCATAATGCTTTATATGATGAATGTCTAAAGTTAAACTGCTATGTCTAACCGAAAATTATTAAAACCTCAAACATTTTATATGTTGGCGGACTATCAAATTTGCGGAAAACTAATATAAAGCATTCAATAAAAGAGAAAACAAATTGTTCTGATTTGACTTTTTAAGCTGAAATGGAGCCTTACGGCTGGTATTGTGGGATTTATTGGGCTGCCAGCAGGTGAGTCACGGGGGCCTCCAACTGTAGAGAAATAGTCTCAACCTGAGGCGATATGATGTCTCGCAGCCTTCTTTCCATTTCCATCAGGTAGGTGAGGAGCGAGATGATCATTAATAGCGTTATGAGCTTAGTCCACTTCATTCAATGTATTGATGACGTTTTGACCAATAAGGTTGCATCTTTTCAAAAAATACTCTCCTTTCTGTGGATCGTTACATTTTACCACCAAATACTGACCCTGTTATGAGAAAAGCCACAAGAATTGTTTTTCTTTAGAGTAAAGTGAAACGTTCAAACATATGGTTAAGCAGGGCAAAACAACGGTGAAAGCAAAGCGACTTACAAAAACCCATACCTCCAACACCTTACTACTGGAGATAGCGTGGGAAGTGCTCAATCAGGTAGGGGGTATTTATACGGTTATCCGCTCCAAAGTGCCCACTGTGATCCCCAAGTGGGGAAATAATTACTGCCTGCTGGGCCCTTACATGTCTGCCAATGTAACTGCTGAATTCGAACCTGAAGAGCCACTCAATAATGACCCCATTGGAAGGGCAGTGCGTCGGATGCGTGAAAAGGGCTATGGTGTGCACTATGGTGTGTGGTTGGTTTCTGGCCGACCCAAGGCGGTCCTTTTCGATCTGGGGAGCGTCATGCATAAGCTCGGAGAGATCAAATATTTGCTGTGGGAAAACCATGGGATTTCCACACCGAGCGATGATCATTTGCTGAATGACGTCCTGGCCTTTGGTGAGTTGGTGAAGCTTTTTCTTACAGAACTGGCCGAGGAAACCAAGGATAGCAATAAACAAATTATCGCTCACTTTCATGAATGGATGGCCGCTTCGGGCATCCCTGGTCTGAGAAAAGATCGCGTGAACGTGAAGACCATCTTTACCACCCATGCCACACTTTTGGGCAGGTACCTGGCCATGAATGATCCGCAGTTTTATGATCACCTCTCCTTCATGGATTGGCAAAAGGAGGCCCGGCATTTTAATATTGAAGCGAATGTGATGATAGAGCGCGCTGCCGCCCATGGATCACATGTTTTCAGTACGGTGAGTGAAGTCACTGCTGCAGAATGCCGTCAGCTGCTCGGAAGAAATCCCGATGTGATTTTGCCGAATGGCATTAACAATCAGCGCTTCGAAGCGCTGCATGAATTTCAGAATCTGCACCTGGAAAACAAGAATAAGATTCACTCGTTCACGATGACTCACTTCTTTTCCAACTACACTTTTGACCTGGATAAGACGCTTTACTTTTTTACATCTGGACGCTACGAATTCCTCAATAAGGGGTACGACCTTACACTGGAGGCCCTGGCGCGTCTCAACCACCGGCTGCAAACAGAGAAGTCTGATGTCACTGTGGTGATGTTTTTCATCACCAAAAGGCCCTATTATAGCATCAATCCGGATATCCTTGAGAGCAGGGCGTTGCTGGAAGAGTTCAGACATGTGATAGATTCCATCAAGAAGCAGGTAGGAGAGCGTTTGCTTTTCGATGCAGTGAGTAGAAAAGACACCAAACTTCCTGAACTCAATGAGTTCGTGGACGATTACTGGAGATTGAGGTTTAGAAGGACGCTCCAGACCTGGAAATCAACTTCCTTACCTCCCATCATTACGCACAATCTCCATGATGATGCCAATGACGAGATTCTTAATTTCTTGCGCACTTCCAACCTGATCAACAATGAGTATGACAGGGTGAAAGTGGTTTATCATCCGGATTTCATCAATTACACCAACCCACTGTTTTCCATGGAGTATGGTCAGTTTGTGCGGGGCTGTCACCTTGGTGTATTCCCCAGCTACTATGAGCCCTGGGGCTACACGCCGCTGGAGTGTATTGCTTCCGGAGTCCCTACAGTCACCAGTGACCTGGCGGGATTTGGTGATTACGTGCAGGACAACGTGCCAGACCATGATCGCCGCGGGATTTACCTGGTCAAAAGAAATAAAAAGTCATTTGACGAAGCAGCAGGTAACCTGGCCAATAAAATGTACAACTATGTGCGGCTGAGCAGAAGAGATAGGATTGATCTCCGAAACAGAACCGAGAGTTCCTCTTCCCTTTTTGACTGGTCCAATCTCATTCGCTATTATGACCAGGCTTATCTGAGAGCGCTCGAAATAGAATAACTACTGCACTTCGTGCCACCACGTGGTTTGTGGCAGGGTCTCTCCCAGGATGAAGCTGTCACCAATTCGTGGAGTGATCAGGTTGACCCCAGCTTCTTGTGCGGCTTTCAACACACGCTCGGCGGGCTCATACCATTCATGAGGTGCCAGCGTGAAGGCTCCCCAGTGGATGGGCATAACAGCCTTGCCCCCTAGATCCAGACTCGCCTGAATCGTTTGCTCAGGCATCATGTGGATGGCTTTCCAGCGTTCGTTATACTGCCCGCACTCCATCATGGCAAAGTCAAACGGACCGTATTTTTCTCCTATTTCCTTAAAATGAGGCCCATAGCCACTGTCACCACTGAAGTAAATATTGTTTCCCGAACCCTGAATGACCCAGGAGGCCCACAATGTTTTGTTGGCATCTACGGTGCCCCGACCGGAAAAGTGACGGGCAGGAGTCGCCACAAAGGTGAGGTTACCCAGTTGGGCGCTTTGCCACCAATCCAGTTCAGTGATTTTATTTTTGGGAACGCCCCACGCCTGCAAATGGGAGCCTAATCCAAGGGGGGTGTAGAAATGTCCCACCTGATCCTGAATGGCCTTTATAGTAGGATAGTCCAGGTGGTCATAGTGATCGTGAGAAAAAATCACTGCGTCCAGCTTCCCGAGCGTTTTCAGGTCAAATGCGGGTTTGTTTTTGAACCGTTTGGCAAAGAAAGGGACTGGTGAGGCTGCTGGCCCCAGCATGGGGTCCAGAAAGATGCGCTTGCCCCCGATCTCCAATAATATAGCTGAGTGACCAAACCAGGTGACCCTCACGGTGGTGTCCGATGTTGATTTATTTTCCTTGCCAAATTGAGTTTCGATGGTGGCTGAGGGAGCAGTGTTTTTGGCCGATGCATACTCTTTGATCATCCCCCACATATTGCTCAGGCTGTTATCCATTTTGGTTTCTATCAGGTTGATAAACTGCTTGCTGTCGTAGTTAGGAGACCGAGCAATTTTCTCCAGATGTTCGCCGGAGGGTTTAGCGCCAAACTGAGGCGCAAAATGAATGAAAGCCATAATAGATAGGAAAAAGAGAAGGATGGCGCCCAAAAGAAAGGCTGAGAATTTTAACAACACACGTTTTGTTTTGGGCATAAAAAACAATGAACAGTGATGAATAACGTCATCACTGTTCATTTGGTTTTCTCTTTTTCTAAAAGCTTACTCCGTCCAGCTCATGGGATATTTTTCATCCACATACTTCATTCCCTCCTCGGTCACATAGAGTGGCCTGAAGGTGTCCAGCATTACGGCGAGCTCTTTGGTCTCCTTGGCACCAATACTTTTCTCCACAGTACCGGGGTGTGGACCGTGAGGTAAACCTCCGGGGTGCAGTGTGAAGGAGCCTCTGTCTATTCCTTTTCGGCTCATAAAATCCCCATCTACATAGTACAGTACCTCATCACTATCGATGTTGGAGTGATTATAAGGAGCCGGTATGGCCAGCGGATGATAATCGAACAATCGGGGAACAAAGGAGCAAATGACATAACCCTGGCTCTGAAAGGTCTGATGGGCTGGTGGTGGTTGATGGATGCGCCCGGTAATAGGTTCAAAATCATGAATCGAAAGGGCATAAGGAAACAGATAGCCATCCCAGCCTACCAAATCGAAAGGGGACTGATCATATTCGTATTGATGGAGCATGCCGTCTTTCTTGATTTTCATCAGAAAACTTCCCCTTTCCTTTTCGGTAATCAATTCGCTGGGCGGCCTAATATCACGCTCACAATAGGGTGAGTGTTCCATTAACTGACCCAGCTCGTTTCGGTATCGCTTGACCGTTTCCACCGGAGAGGCGGACTCAATAACGAGCAACCTCAACGGACCTTCGTCCCATTCAAATTTGTAAATAGTCGTTCGCGGGATCACCACGTAATCTCCTTGTTTCACACGTAGCTTGCCAAACTGTGAGAGGAGGTATCCATTTCCATCATGGATAAAGACTACTTCGTCGGCCTCTGCATTTTTATAATAGTAGTCCATGCTTCGGCTCCTGGGGTTGCACAATGCCATTTTCACATCGCTATTCATAAGCACCACTTCGCGGGCTCCCAGGTAGTCCTCCCCCGTTTCTCGCACACCACTGGTTTTCAGGTGTGTTTGCTTCAGGCCGTGTTCTTTGACGATTTTGGTGTCGTACGGGATCGACTGTTTCACAGCTTTGATCCTGGTAGGGGGCGTAATGTGATAAAGATTGGAATAGATACCGGAAAATCCTCTGGAGGAGACCAGTTCTTCCGCGTAAAGACTTCCGTCCGGCTGTCTAAACTGGGTATGTCTCTTTGGGGGTATCTCTCCGAGTCGATGATAAAAGGTCATGTTGTTTGGGGGTTATTGGTTTTCTGCCAACTTGTTGGCTTCATCTATTAGGGTTAGTGCTTTCTGGAATACCTCATTCTGCTCATTGAAGATGGGGTAGAAGCCATCGTTTTTCCAGATGTTTCTGGCAATGAAAGCTTTGGTATAAATTTCCAGTAGTTGTTTGGACTTTTCGAATTCTTTTGAGTTGAACTTCACGCCATTTTGGGTGCCTGTGTTTTGCAGGTCAGCCCAGATTTTATCTGTCATCCGAAAAGAAGACTTAAAGTCTGCCAGAGACATCTTTTCCAGTCTTGATCGGTTTTCATCAGCATAGATCAGGCTAAACTCTGCGATGCTGTTGGTGTTGAACAGTCTGGTCATATAGCTGCTGTTGGCAGAGGTGTCCAGCGGCACAAAATAATCGGGCATGATACCACCACCTCCGTAAACCGTGCGACCCTTGTCGGTTTGGTAAGTCAGCGAGTCCGCAAATTTGATGCTGTCCTGAGAGTAGATTTCACCATTCTGAAAACGCTCATAAAACTCCAGATGGTAGTCTTCGAGTGAACCATCATAAGGTTTCTGAATGGAGCGACCACTTGGCGTGTAGTATCTGGAGATGGTCAGGCGAAGGGCTGAACCATCTTTCAGTTGGATGGGCATCTGCACCAGCCCTTTTCCAAAAGATCTTCTGCCTACTATGAGTGCCCGGTCATGATCCTGAAGGGCGCCTGACACAATCTCGGAAGCCGAAGCAGAGCCTTCATCGATGAGCACGATGACCGAGCCAGATTCAAAATCGCCTTTTGTTTTAGAAAAGTATTCTGCATCGTGGCGTGGATCTTTGCCTTTGGTGTAGACGATCATCTGAGTACCCGCCAGCAACTCATCCGAAATCTTAATAGCCGGATCCATATAGCCACCCGGGTTGCCTGTCAGGTCCAGAATCAATCGCTGCATGCCAGCCTGACTGAGTTTATTCATGGCTTCTTTGAATTCCATGAAGGTAGTAGCTGCAAAACGACTCACTTTGATGTAGCCAATTTCATCATCTACCATATAAGACACATCCACTGAGTACTGAGGAATCACATCCCTCACAATCATGTACTCCAGCAAGTCACTATTTCCTTTTCGCAGGATTTCCACCTTCACTTTAGAACCGCGCTCTCCACGGAGCAGGTCTATTACTCCCCGGTTGTTAATGCCTGTGCCAGCCACAGTTTTGTCGTCTACCTTAATGATTTTGTCACCTGGCATAATGCCCAGGCGCTCAGAAGGACCACCGCTGAGTGGACTCACCACATGTATGGTGTCTTTGAAAATATTGAACTCAATGCCGATGCCTTCAAAGTTTCCTTCCAGCTGAGACTGGGAGATTTCCAGCTCCTTAGCAGGAATATAGACTGAGTGTGGATCTAGCTTCTCCAGCATCTCAGTAATGGCTGTTTCGGCCAGCTCCTCAGTATTTACTTCATCCACATAGTCATTCTGAATGTGGGTGATCACCTGCCTAAACTTGTAAATGCTTTCATACAAGCTGTCAGAAGGGTCATTGCCTTCCGCCATATTGGCTCCGATGAAAATTCCCAGGGCAATTCCCAGGGCGATATATAAAGGAAGTCTGATGGCGCTTTTACTATTTTTTGGAGTCTCCAATGGATTCAGAATTTATTGTGCGTTTAAAATTACAGCCTTATGAGGTCAAAATTAAACGTGCGGATGATCAAAAACGTTTCTGACCAAAATCAACCCATCGTTTTCAATCATATTGGTATCTTTGAGGGTGGATGAGAGTATTTGATTTGACCATACGATCACTAGTAGATGAAAATTACATCTACGCCCGGGCACTAAGTTACCTGGGGATAGACTTCTATCGCCACCCTGACCGTACGCTCAGAGAGGTATGCAGTCAGATGGGTTTGCAGAAAGGTCAGGTGCTCAAAGCTTTCTATTTATTTGATCGGTCACATCGGTTTTCCTTTCAGGAGCTGGGTAAATATCCTTTGGAAATAGTGATTGAATACCTCAAATATGCCCACCACCTCTTTATTAAGGAGAAATTGCCTTATATCGCCAATCTGGTTCATCAATATGAGACGTTGAATGACCTCAAGCTGATCTTTCCTGAGTTTGTAGAAGAGTTTATCAATCACATATATGAGGAGGAGGACACCCTTTTCTCTTATATCAATTTGCTTCTGAAGATTCAAAAAGGAGAAGTTTCAAACCCTCAGATGGCGCTTTGGAGGCATCGCAAACTCTCGCTGAAGCAGATCCACACTGACCATTGCGAAGAAGATGAACTGGCGGGTATCCGCAACCTGGTGGAAGAGGCTGATATGAGTGATCTGCACTGGCGGGTCATTGCTCAGGAGATCAAGGCCTTTGATCGGGAGATGTGGTATCATGCCGAAATCGAGAATAAAATACTCTTCCCCCGTGCAGTGGCTTTGGAGGCTGTAGTGCGCGAAAAAGTCAATAATCTTACCCCACTTAATTAATGCCTCGGATTCTGGCCTTAGACTATGGTGCCAAGCGTACTGGAATAGCCGTCACTGATCCATTGGGAATCATCGCCACTCCACTGGAAACTGTCCGTTCCCATGACCTCATGGATTTCCTGAAAGCCTATTTTGAAAAGGAGGAAGTGTCTGAGGTGGTGATGGGGATGCCTAAAAATACCGACGGCCAGCCAACCAACGCCACACCCCTCGTGGAAGCTGCGGTGAACAGATTTAAGAAACTATTTCCCGATAAGAAACTATTTTTGCATGACGAGCGGTTCACTTCCAAAATGGCACTGGATGCCATGATTGCAGGAGGGACAAAAAAAAGTGACCGTCAAAAAAAGGAAAACATTGATCGAATAAGCGCAACGATCATTTTACAATCTTATTTAGAAGCACGTTTATGATATATCCGATCGTACTCTTCGGAGATCCGGTATTAAAGAAAAAAGCAGCAGACATCCCAAAGGGAGCCAGCGTGAAAGAACTGATAGCTGACATGTTTGAGACCATGTACTCCGCATCAGGGGTGGGTCTGGCTGCTCCGCAGATTGGCAAGTCTATTCGTCTCTTTGTAGTAGACGATTACCCTATGATGGATGAAGGCGAAGAGGGTGTGAGAAAAGCGTTTATCAATCCTCAGATCATCGATGAACATGGTGAAGAATGGGCTTTTGAAGAAGGCTGTCTGAGCATACCCGGTATCCGGGAGGATGTATCCCGTAAGTCGGTGGTGAAGATCAGGTACTTCGATGAAGAGTGGAACGAGCATGAGGAGGAGTATGATGACATCCATGCGCGGGTCATCCAGCATGAGTACGATCACATCGAGGGGGTATTGTTTACCGATCACATTTCTTCTTTCAAAAAGAGGCTACTGAAGGGCAAACTGGCCAATATCAGTAAAGGGAAGGTGGATGCAGACTACCGTGTGAAGGTGCCTGCCAAACGATGACCGATGAGCTGAAAATAGCCCTGATCCAGTCCGATATCCACTGGGAGAATACCGAAGCAAACCTGGGGATGTTTGAGGAAAAAATCTGGAAGCTGGAGTCCAAGCCAGACCTCATCGTACTCCCGGAGATGTTTACCACCGGGTTTTCTATGAAGGCCGCGGAGCTGGCCGAAGTAGCACACACCAAGACCTTTCGTTGGATGAAGCAGCAAGCCGCCCAAACCAAAGCGGTGATTATGGGTAGCTACATCCTTAGGGAAGGGGAGTCGTTTTACAATCGGCTGTATGTGGTCTACCCGGATGGATCGAGCCAGTATTACGATAAGAAACACCTATTTGGACTGGCGGGTGAAAATGCGGGATACACGGCTGGCACCGAACGATTGATCGTGGAGGTGAATGGCTGGAAGCTCATGCCACTCATTTGCTACGATCTGCGATTTCCGGTATGGGCCCGGTCAAGAGCGACTGAAAATTCCCTATATGAATATGATGTGCTCGTCTATGTGGCCAACTGGCCCGAACCACGCATTCATGCATGGGATACTTTGCTGGCAGCACGTGCCATAGAGAACATCGCTTATTGCATGGGGGTCAATCGACTCGGTACCGATGGTGTAGGTGCGCAGTATGTCGGACATTCGGCAGTTTATAATTTCAAAGGAGAGGTAATGGCCTTTTCCGAAAAGGAAGAAAACCTCACTGCTACTTTGTCTGCCGCAGATTTACAATCTTTTAGAGACCGGTTTCCTTTTCAGCGGGATGCTGATCGGTTTTCATTCGAATAACATCTTCATCAATTCCTCCCCAGTAGCGAACACCCTCCCCTTGAGCCGGGTCATCATGGGTTTCAGTGGAGCATAATCCCTGTTGCAAAAGAGCTTTGAGTCTTTCTTTTTAATGAGCTGATTCAGTAACGAAAAGGCACCCCCAGTGGGTACGTCTTCCCCTTGCACTTGGCAGATGACCGTTATTTGCTCACTGTCGCTGATGAGTTTTTTGGCATAGTGAAGGGTGAGACTATCCGAGAAGTTATCCAGTGAATACAGTACATCACCCTCTTTTTTCTCCGCACGCACTTTTTGTTCCAGCGGGTTTTCAAAATCAAAACCAGCCGGGTCGGTGAGGAAGTGAATGAAGATGATCGTACGGTTTTGGTCGTTCATGCAGGAGATCCGAATATATTTGTAATGATGGAAAATTTTATTGAATATCTCTACTCGAAGTTTCTACAAAGCGATGGGGTTTCTATCGATACCCGCACCATCCAAAAGGATAACCTGTTTTTCGCGCTGAGCGGACCCAACTTCAACGCCAATAAGTTTGCAGAGAAGGCCCTGGAGCTCGGAGCAGCCTATGCTGTGGTGGATGATCCCGCCTTTGCCACCGATCCCCGGATCATCCTGGCTGAGGACAGTCAAAAAGCCTTGCAGGATCTGGCCGTTTTCCATAGGAGCCGGTACAAACGCCGGCTGCTGGCCATCACTGGATCTAATGGTAAAACCACCACCAAGGAATTGATCAACCGGGTACTTCAGGAGAAATACATCACCCATGCAACCGTAGGCAATTACAACAATCACCTGGGAGTGCCCCTCACGTTGCTGCACATTCACCCGCAGGTGGAGGTGGCCGTGATAGAGATGGGTGCTAACCACGTGGGCGAGATTGCCGATCTGTGCCGGATGGCCAACCCTACCCACGGGCTCATCACCAACATCGGTGAGGCGCATACGGAGCTGTTTGGCGGAATAGAAGGCGTGCTCCGTGGCAAGAGCGAATTATTTGATCACCTGAGAACCACAGGGGGTACAGCCTTTATCAACCTGGATGATTTCCGTTTGGAAAATATGGCCAAGCGATTCTCTGATCCGGTACTGTTTCCGGCTAGTGATCTTGCGTTGATCGAAGCAAACCCTTACATCAAAATAAAGCTTGGAGACTTAGAGGCACAAACCAACCTGATCGGCCGGTACAACTATGGCAACATTGCTGCAGCCGTGGCTGTGGGCAGGGCATTTGACGTGTCCGACGAGAAGATTTTGAAGGCCATTTCCGATTATACACCTTCCAATCAGCGTTCACAAGTCATCAAAAAAGGCTCCATCACCATCATCAATGACAGCTACAATGCCAACCCTACGTCCATGAAAGCGGCCATAGACAATCTGGCAGCGATGCCCGGCAAAAAGGCGGTGATTCTTGGTGATATGAAAGAAGTGCAGGACGCGGTAGACCGCCACCTGGATGTGGGCAGATGGCTGAAGGAAGTTGGTTTTGATCAGGTGATCCTCATCGGGCGATACATGATGGCCGCCAACATGCTGGTGGAAGGCTCATTCCGATTCGAGACAGTAGCCATGGCGAAGGCTTTTCTGGAAACAAGATCCCTTGCAGATCATACCGTCTTGATCAAAGCCTCCCGAAGCATGGGACTAGACCATGTGATGGAATCATTGCATTAATGGTTTTTTTGGTGGAAACGGAGTTCAAGAAACAATATTATAGTAGATGGAACATAGCGAGTACTTTCCGTACACAGAACTTTTTAAAGAAAAATTGTCCATTGCTAGAATTGCTGAGTTAGTTCTTTCATTTTATAAAAGGCTCGCAATTGAAAACAGCGATTTCAACAAGCTTTATTTAGTGTCCGAACGGCCATCCTTGTATGATTCAATAGATATTCAAAAATCTGATGCTCAAAAAATACTGGCTGACGAAATTCTAAATCAGAATATTGAAGATATTAGGAAGCAAGATAAGGTTGAGAACCCAGGCATAGATTATTCAAGAGATGCTAGTGTTTTATTTTCACTTGAAGCTAAAACTGGCAAGGAAACGCTAATAATCTTAAACTTTTCTTTTGGCACTAAAATAAAGTCTAGTATTGGTGCAATTGCAATTAACAAATATTGCTTTGATAGTTATGACAAGGCGAAGTTTTTCTTAGACGCAGAGGTTGCCGTTTTTAATGTTATTTACTCGATTCTTAAAATAAGGGAGCGAGACTTTACTCGAAAGACACGAGCTTTTAAAGTTCCTCTAGGTTGGATTACTTATTTTTCAGATGACAGTGAGTGGGGAATTCCAGATGATTTAGGAGGGATAGAGTATGAACATGTCGATGAAGGAAAGTACCTGATTTTATCAAGAGAAGATATTACAAGCGATTCAGAGAAACTAGGAGCTGGAAAGCAAAAGCTTTTGGAAGTGATGGAAGAAATCAAGCGAAGAGTACCAGAATATGGGAAATAACATTTGGAAAGCCTGATCGTTTTGGTCGGGCTTTGTTAGTTGACGGGTGTAGCAGATGCTAATTTAGCATTGCCTTTGGAGTTGTGCTTTACCTCGATGTTGTAAATGGCTTCAATTGGTGAATCTCTAAAATCAGTATCCCCCCGCTAGCGCACGCGTGTGCTAATAGCAAGACATCACATCATCCAGAGAATTGTTTCTATAGTCGGCTCTTCCATTAAGTGCTATGCTCTAAAGCGATTATCTTTCCATCATGAGTCGGAAGTATAAATTTCATAATCCGAAGGGCAACTTCATCATTTTTGTTGGTCTTTTGACCAACAAGCAACATGAGAAAATTCAGCCTCACCGAACATGAGCTGGAAAGTCAAATTGGATGCGCATGGAAATTATTTTCATAGGCATGAGTTAGGAATTTCATAGGCACGAAATTTCTTTTCATGCGCATGAAATCGGAAAACCATAGGCATGTTTTTTTAAAACTTTAAGCGTCAGGGCAAGATTCTCATACAGCTTACCGCAAAATATTGTCTGCTGTACTTTACCTCCCGGTTTCCACGGCATATATTTAACCTCCTGTTTCCCATACTGAGATGAATCACATGAAAATTGCCCTGATGATACTTATGCTGGTGGTGGTGGGTGCCGTAGCCGCACAGCCAGCCAGTGACCTGAAGGAATACCTGGAAGCCGTGCGTGCCGGAAGTTATGATCCGGTACCCAAATCTGTCCTGCAGGCCACGGAGGCGATGCCCCTTTTGAGTGTTTTGGCTACTTATGAGCAAGATAGCATCGTAAGGGTAAGGTCTCGCGCCTATAGCATTGCCAGGCGCATTGGCACTAAAAGCCAGGAGTCTGAAGTGCGCGCATTAGTAGTCGGTCAGCTGACACGGGGGATCGGGGACACTGATGGCGGGATCAGCGGTGCATGCAGCGGTGGACTTACGGGATTCACTCCAGGTGATTTTGATGTCACTGTGAAGGAGCAACTGAAGGCTTTTCTGTTGCCTGCCACCCCACACCTGGATCAGGTGGCCATGCTGGTCGGCTACCTGGTGTATGATCCGGCCACAGCGACCCTTCGAGGACTCCTGCAGGAGCGGCTCAGTAGCACCAACAAGTGGTCAGTGAGGCTGGCGCTGGCCAGAATGGGCGATCAGGAGTCGGTGGATTTTATATTGGAAAAACTACGTGCGGCCAATGTCTCGGATAACCTCGTTTACGACGTGGTGCCTGGGTTGGTCTACACCCGCGATCCGGCCATTTTTGTGTTTCTTGAGCAGATCATCCAGCAGGATGAGCCTCTGTGCCTCAGTGCGGATCCGGACAGCAGCCAGAAGATACTTTGTGGATACCGGGTAATGGAATACCTCGCTTATGCCATTGAGGATTTCCCGATCCCTACTGACGAGGATGGGGAGGTGGAGCTGGACGACTATGAAGCGGGCTTGCAGACGGTACGCGTGTGGTTTGACAGTCATGAGACCTATGGCTTCAAAATGGATGTTTACTAGCCATTTTTGTAACCCCTTTTTGATCCTTTCAGTTTAAACACTCCATGAACCTATCTAACAGTCTTCAGTTTCTCCATGCACTGGCCGCCAACAATTCCAAAGAATGGATGGATGCTAACCGCAGTTGGTATCAGGAGTGTCGTCAGGAGTTCATTGCTTTCGTCGGGGAGTTGATTCAGCAGATGCAGGCATTCGATCCGGGGTTGGCGGGCATTCAGGCCAAAGACACCATCTTTCGGATCAACCGCGACATTCGCTTTAGCAATGACAAGCGACCCTACAAGACCAATTTTGGCGCAGCTATTTCAGAAGGGGGCAAGCATTCTGCAAATCCTTCATATTACCTGCATGTACAGCCAGGTGAGAATTTCATTGGAGGAGGAATCTACATGCCTCAGGCTGAGGTGTTAAAAAAGATCAGGCAGGAGGTGGATTATAATCCTGAGGAGCTTAAAAAAATAGTGAGTGAGCCGAATTTCAGGAAAGTCTATGGAGAGATCCGTGGAGAAAAGTTGAAGACCGCACCCAAGGGTTACCCCAAAGACCACCCCAATATTGAGTTTTTGAAGTTGAAAAGCTACGTGGTGTTGCACGAATTGAGTGATGCGGAAGTGACGTCAGATCGGCTCATAGAGGACGCAGTGAGCTATTTTAAGGCGATGAAGCCTTTCAATGACTACCTGACGGTGGCGGTCAGTTAATTTTTTTTGAATAAAAAAATGAAAGTGTTTGCAATACTTCCAAACTGTACTAGATTTGCAATCCGTTTTTGAGGGTCATATCAAAAGCGAGCCCGAAAGGGCGCTTAGCTCAGCTGGTTCAGAGCACCTCGTTTACACCGAGGGGGTCGGGGGTTCGAATCCCTCAGCGCCCACATCCAAAACCCAATTCGTTTGATTACGGATTGGGTTTTTTTGTGCTCTGGAGTTTGAGGGATGAGAACCCCCGTTAAACGCTTGGTTCGAAATGCGGAGCATTCACGAGGGGTAGTGCGGCATGGTCGCGATTTCATCGCGTAGGGTACGAGTAATCCCTCAGCGCCCACATCCAAAACCCAATTCGTTTGATTACGGATTGGGTTTTTTTGTGCTCTGGAGTTTGAGGGATGAGAACCCCCGTTAAACGCTTGGTTCGAAATGCGGAGCATTCACGAGGGGTAGTGCGGCATGGTCGCGATTCATCGCGTAGGGGGCTGTCAATATACTCGCACGAATGGATCTTTGGAATTGACCGTGTAAAACTGTCGCGGTGACTACCAATGTGCATTACCGCTCGGATTGTGCTGATAAATTGCTCCAGGTTGAATAGAATTGTCCCCATCAATTAACTGCCTATGGAACCTTTCGAATATGTTGTCGTGCTTTTCTCCCTGATTCTGGGGCTGGGGATCGCTCAGTTACTCACAGGTATTGCAGATATTGTTTCCAATCTCAGGAATACGAAAACCGGCCTGGCCCATTCGGTCATGGTGTTCAACGTCTTTCTGCTGCATATTCAGGAGTGGTGGTACAGTTATCAGTATGCCAGCGATGTGAAAGTGTGGACCTTACCGCTGGTGTTATTTCTGCTCATCTATCCCATTCTGCTTTTTCTGCTGGCCAGAATGCTCTTTCCCACAGGACTTAGGGGCCATGAGACCAATCTGGAAGAGTATTACTACGACCAGTGGAAGTGGTTTTTTGGAATCATACTCTCCATCATAGTGGTTAGCTTTTTGCAAAACATCATCGTGTCAGGATGGGCCATTACCTCGCAAATTCCACAGTACCTGATGGCATTGGCTTATATCATTTTTCTAACACTGGACATTCATAACAAGAAGGCCCACAACATTTTTGTCATTCTTCAGGGATTGGCCTGGCTCATTTGGGCCATTGTGGATCCCTATGAGTTGAAGTAGAGCTGAAAAATTGCAAAAACATTGAGCGCCAGCAGCGCCCAATGTTTTTGCAGTACTGGCCTTAGTTAATAGCACCCATCACTCTTTTCATAAAGCCGTTCAGTGCCTCTTTCTGAGGAGTTCCATTTTTGATTTCTTTATGAACCTCCAAAGCACCATACATATTGGAGAGCAATTCCCCGATCACATCCAGCTCCTCATCTTTTATGCCCTTGGCTTCAGACATATGCTCCAACAGTTCGATGGTCTCCACTACCCAGTCCTCATCGTTTTCATCTACAAAATCGATGATGTGCTTAATTATTGGCAATCTCATTTAAAATAGTTGTTATGGTTTCTTCTTTGTTTCCTGCTGCCTGTGACACCAATGTGCCATTTTTGAAGCCGGCAAATGTCGGAAGGTTCTTCACTTCTGCCAGACTTCTTGAGGCTGGTAGTTTCTCCGCATCCACATAGACGAAGAGTACCTGCTCATGTTCTCCTGCCAGTCTTTTGAATTTTGGTTTGATCATTCGGCAGTTTCCACACCAGGTGGCCCCATACTGCACCATCACGCGTTCGTTCTCTGCCAGAATATTTTGTAAGTTGTCCTCGGTTAATTCAATCATGCTCTGAAAAAATGGTTAAAAATCTGAGCGCGAAGATCATTAAACTATTATTGATCAAGATTATCAGTCGATAAGTTAAGCTTATAGCAGGAATAGAAACGTGCCTCAGTCCCTGATGCTGCTCTCTCTGATCAAAAGCTCACTGTGGAGCACCACTGTCTCATTGAATTCCTGATCTGGGTTATCAATTTGCTGAATGAGCAACTCCGCCGCTTTTTGACCCATTTCATATCCTGGTTGTGACATGGTGGAGAGCGAAGGCTCATAAAGGGTGCCGATGGACCAGTTGCTAAAGCCAACCACTGCCACATCCTCCGGTACTTTCAGACCGGCTGCTTTCATGTTTTTGATGGCACCTATGGCCAGCATATCAGTGGCAGCAAAGAGGCCATCGATCTCCCGGGCCTGCACCAGTTCGCGCGTGCTTTCCATGCCATCGTCGTAGTCCCCGGAGTCACAATGAATGATCCAGCTGTCTCGGGTGTTGAGCCCCGCCTCAGATAAGGCCTTATTATAGCCAGCGAGTCTGTCTCTGTTGATAAAAAGGTTAATGGGCCCTCCAACATAGGCTATTTTGGTGCATCCCTGATCTATGAGGTGTTTCACGGCTTTATAGCCTGCATCAAAGTCATCCAGCACCACTTTTGGTGCTTCTATTTCGTCACAGATGCAGTCAAAAAATACCAGCGGCAGGCCTCGGTCTACAAATTCTGAGAAATGATCAAATTCATTGGTTTCTTTCGAAATACACGCCATCAGACCATCGATCCTCCCATTGATCAGGGCTTTGGTGTCTATCACCTCGCGTTCGTATGATTCGTGAGTGGAGCAGATGATCACATTGTAGTCATTGGAGTAGGCAAAATCCTCAATGCCGCGAATCACCATGGCAAAAAACTCATGCACCAGCTGCGGAATGATAATGCCTAGTGTTTTGGTTTTATTGCTTCGCAGGCTCAGGGCAGTGAAGTTGGGACGGTAGTGGTATTTTTTTGCCAGTTCTTTGACTGCCGCTCTGGTTGATGGTTTTACCAAAGGATTATCTGCCAATGCCCTGGAAACGGTGGAAACCGAAATGTTCAACTCGAGGGCTATGTCCTTGATGGTAACTGATCCTTTTTTCATGTTCAGGCAAGATAATGAACTATAAAATTACCCATTCTTTATCCAAAGAAAATTTTCAAAAAGGGTTTCGGTGAGGAAAGCCTAAAAAGGCCCTTCAGGCATCTTAGAAAAGTCATATTTTATGACTTCAAAAATTATCTATCCATTGCAAACGTTTGCAATTATTCAATTGCCAAAATCGCTCTCTTTTTATATCAAATCGTTTTTATAATTCTTTTTATTTCGTTTTCTTGGAGGTTGTAATGGTCAGAATATCATTTCGTAAATTGACTTTTAGTTAAAAGTTTAGAAACAAATTGTAATAGTATGAAGAAGTATTTACTCTTAGGTTTATCGTTGATTCTGTCCGCCACGCTGTGGGCGCAGGAGAGAACGGTGACAGGTACAGTAACCGATGCGGAAACAGGTGAAGCTGTTCCGGGCGCCAACGTTGTTGAAAAAGGAACAACGAATGGTACCATTACCGACTTCAATGGTCAATACAAATTGGCTGTGGGTGATGGTGCAACACTTGTGTTTTCGTTTGTGGGCTATGCCTCGTCGGAAGCGGTAGTAGGATCTCGCGGAGTGATCGACGCGGCCCTTGATCTGGATGTACAATCATTATCAGAAGTGGTAGTGGTAGGGTACGGTACCCAGGACAAAAAAGAGATCACCAGTTCAGTAGCCAGTATCAGCTCTGAGGATTTCAACCGTGGTACGGTGAATGATCCAGTACAGTTGCTACAAGGTAAAGTGGCTGGCTTGAACATCACTAAGCCGGGTGGTGATCCCAATGGTGGATATAACATCCGACTGAGAGGAATCTCTACCGTGGGAGCAAATGCATCCCCGCTGGTAGTCATTGATGGGGTAATCGGAGGATCACTTTCTACAGTAGACCCGAATGATATTGCATCCATTGATATCCTGAAAGATGGATCGGCTGCTGCCATCTACGGTACTCGTGGATCCAGTGGAGTAATCCTCGTGACCACTAAGACCGGATCAAAAGGTAAAATGCAGGTGGACTATAACGGCTCCTACGCTGTGGAGTCTATTTATAACACCATCGACTTCATGACCGCCGATGAGTACAGAGAGGTACCAGGGGCTCAAGATTTCGGTTCTGATACAGACTGGATGGATGAGGTGACTCAACTAGGTCAGGCTCAGGTGCACAACTTGTCACTGTCAGGTGGTACCGGCCAGACCAGCTACCGTATTTCTATGAACTATAGAGATACTGAAGGTATTGGTATTGGTACAGGCTTTAGCCAGTTGAATGGTCGTGTGAACATTACTCAGCGTGCTTTAAATGACCGTGCGAAAATAACTGTGGGTATATCAAGTACCACCAAAGAGTCTGACTATGGTTTTGCTGAAGCTTTTAGATATGCTGTAGTGGCTAACCCTACAATGCCTGTAAATATCGCTGCATCTGGTGGTGGTCTGACTGAGCAAGGTGGTTATGCACAGAGAGATATTTTTGATTTCTTCAACCCGGTGGGCATCGCAGAGCAGAATGTTAATGAAGGTGTGGATCATCGTTTGCTCGCAAGTGTGAAAGCTGAGTATGACTTCAGTGATCTGGTAAATGGCTTGAGTGCTTCTGTGTTCTACTCCAGACAGGAGGAGAATGACCTAAGAGGTGAGTACTACTCTAAGAATTCTAAATTCAGAGGAGCAGGTAGAAATGGCTTGGCCCGTAAGTCTAATGAAAGAAGGACCAACCAGTTGATCGAATCTACGGTAAACTACAACAAAGATGTAAGTGACCTTAATATTTCCCTTTTGGGTGGTTATTCATACCAGGAATTCTTCACTGAGGGATCTGGTATGGAAGGCGGTGATTTCCTTACTGATGCGTTTGGATATAACAATATGGGTGCTGCTCTTGATTTTGCTAACGGACTTGGTAATCTATGGAGCTATGCCAATTCTTATAAATTGATTGGCTTTTTCGGCAGATTGAATCTGAACTACGATAACACATATTTCCTTTCTGCAAGTGCGAGATATGAAGGATCTTCAAGATTTGGTATCAACAACAGATGGGGTATTTTCCCAGCCGTGAGTGCCGGTGTGAACATCACCAACCTCGTGGAAATCCCTACAGTGAACAGCTTGAAATTGAGAGGTTCGTTTGGTAGAACAGGAAACATCCCTGGTCAGTCTTACCTATCACTTCAGAGATATGGTCCTCAAGGAAACTTCTTTTATAACGGGGAATACGTGCCAAGTTTTGGTCCTGTAAGTAATCCAAATCCGGATCTTTCCTGGGAGACTAAAGATGAGATCGACGTAGGGATTGACTTTACCCTTTTGGATAATAAATTGAGTGGTACAGTTGACTGGTACACAAGAACCACTACTGATATGATTCTTTCTGTAAATGTGCCTGTGCCACCAAACTTGTTTGGACAGACTTGGGTGAACATTGGAGAATTTGCGAATTCCGGACTTGAGGTAGCACTTAACTACCAAGCTATAGTGACCAATGATTTCACTTGGTCTACTGGGGTGAACTTCTCTACATTCAAAACGGAAGTAGTGAGTTTGACTTCTGGGGATTTGTCCTTTGGAGAAGGTGGAGTACTCTACAGAGCCAACATGGGAGCGCCTGGTCAGAATGACACAGAATTGGTAAGAGTTAAAGAAGGTGAAGAATTAGGTCAACTTTGGGGACCTGTTCAGATTGGTGTAGACGAAGATGGCACACCTAGGTTTGCTGATTTGAGTGGTGACGGTTCTTATTGTAACTGTGATGACGACAGAACGGTAATTGGATCTGGACTTCCAGATGCCACTTTCGGTTTCAACAACTCGTTTACCTATAAGAGCTTTGATCTTAATATTTTCATTAGAGGAGCTGTGGGTCATGACCTGCTGAATAGCTACCGAGGTTTCTATGAGAACAATGAGTCTACTACGGTCGGTAATTACAATGTGGTGAAGACTAAGTATTACGATTCAAATGTTAAGAAGGCTTCTGTGAACAGTGTTCATGTAGAGAGTGCTGATTACGTGAAAATCGATAACGCTACCATTGGTTATAATTTCCCACTACAGAGTGGCAGTGCAGTACGTAAATTGAGATTGTTTGCGTCAGTTCAAAACCCATTTGTTTTGACCAACTACACTGGTGTGGACCCAGAAGTAAGGTATGAAGACAGGATAGACAGTGACAATGGTGGACGTCCTGGTGATGCTGATACACTATCACCTGGTATCGAGAGAAGGTCAACTTACTTTACCACCAGAACCTTCACGTTGGGTTTAAACCTGGGCTTCTAAAAACTTAAAATTTTAAGACATGAATAAATTAATGAAAAGAGTTTCTTTAATGGTTCTTGGCCTGGTGTTTTTTGCACCGGCATGTACGGACCTGGAAGAAGAGCTGTATAGCGACGTAACCGCCGATAACTTCTTCACATCTGATGAGGAGTTTGTCGCAGCTCTTGGACAAGCATATTCTTCCCTGCTTGGAATTGGTAACCACTCAAACCTTTGGTCAATCAATGAAATCGCTTCTGATGAGTTGGTAATTACCACCAAAGGTGGTGACTGGTATGATGGTGGTATTTTGTTGCAGTTGCATCAACATGAATACACTGCTGACAATGGATTCTTCAATAACACCTGGGGATTCTGTTACTCAGGGGTGAATACCTGTAACCGTTTGATCTATCAGTTTGAGCAATTAGGAACTGAAGAAGCAGATGCTTTCATCGCAGAGTTGAGAGCGGTGCGTGCCCTTTGGTACTACTGGTTATTGGATGCATTCGGAAATGTACCTTTGGTGACTGACTTTACAGACACTGAAACGGCTGGTAATTCTACCCGTCAGCAGGTATTTAACTTCGTAGAGTCAGAATTGAATGAAATCATTCCATTGCTGAGCGAAGCGAAAGATGCTTCTACTTATGGTAGAATCAACAAGTGGGGAGCTTTGGCCATTCGTGCCAAACTTTACTTGAATGCAGAAGTGTATACTGGTACTGCCCGATGGGCTGATGCCGAAGCTGATGCTGACGCGATCATCAATTCAGGACTTTACTCACTGGAGAGCAACTATGCTGCGAATTTCCAGACAGACAACGCTGGTTCTCAGGAAAACATCTTTGTAGTGCCTTACGATCAGGTATTTGCACAAGGATTCAACTGGCATCAGATGACTCTGCATTACGGAAGTCAAAACACATTTAACCTTCAGGATCAGCCATGGAATGGATATGCGACTGTAGAGGAGTTTTATAACTCCTACGTAGATCCTGCGAAAAACCCTGGCCCTCAGGGGGATGTTTATAAAGGTCTGGCTCAGGCAACAAGTATCGGAACTGTGGATTCAAGGCTATCCAACTTCATCGTTGGGCCTCAGTTTAATCCAGATGGAAGCAGAACCGAAGATGCTGGTGTAGAACCAACTGATCCGGATGGAGCACCACTTACCTTTACACCTCAGCACAACTCTATTTATCCTGATGGATTGCGTCAGGCTGGAGCCAGAATTGGTAAATATGAGATTGCTCAGGGAGCTACACCTAACCTGAGTAATGACTTTGTGATCTTCCGTTTAGGAAACATTCTCCTGACCAAAGCAGAAGCTGATTTCCGTCAGGGAAACACTGCAGATGCATTGGCTATGGTCAATCAGATCAGAACCAGAGCAGGGGTAACCCCTTTCTCATCTCTGGATGCTACCAACCTACTTGCTGAGTGGGGTCGTGAGATGTATGCAGAGATGACCAGACGTCAGGATCTGATCAGATTTGGCAAGTATGATGATCCATGGTGGGAAAAAGGAACTTCTGACAGCCACTATGCTATATTCCCTATTCCTCAGGTTCAGCTGGATGCCAACAACAAGTTGAAGCAGAACGAAGGATATAATTAATAAGAATAATTTCTGAAAGAAAAGGCAAGCGGCTTCTGTTGCTTGCCTTTTTTTTAGTTTTGGAGGAGCGAATCCATCCTCATTATGTACATGAGACAACCAGCGATCATTTTTTTTCTTATTTGTCTGGCATTTTCCTGTGTCCCCTCCGAGGAGGAGCCTTCGGACAAACGCTTCCGACTGTTGAAGTCTACAGGCATTGATTTCCAAAATACACTGGATTACACAGAAGATGTCAACCCATATACCTTCAAAAATTTTTACAATGGCGGAGGTGTTGGAGTGGGTGACATTAACAATGATGGTTTCCCGGATGTGTTTTTCTGCGGAAACATGGTTTCGAATAGACTATACCTTAACAAAGGGACTTCATCAGAAGTGGGTATAGCGTTTGAAGATATTACCGAGTCCGCCGGTCTTCTATCGGAGAATGTTTGGAGCACAGGAGTCACCTTTGTGGACATCAACTACGACGGGTGGATGGATATTTATGTCTGCAAATCTGGCCCCCCCGGTGGTCCAAACAGAAGAAATTCTCTCTATATCAATAATAGAGACCTTACGTTTCGGGAGGAAGCTGAAAAATATGGGTTGGATAATCTGGGGCTTTCCACACACGCATCATTTTTTGATTATGATCGGGATGGTGATCTGGATTGCTACTTGCTCAATAATTCAATTCGCTCTGTGGGAGGCTATGATTTGATCAAAGATCAGCGGGAGATTCCCGATTCTCTGGGTGGAAATATGTTGCTTAGAAATGATGACAACAGGTTTGTGGATGTGTCCGCACAAGCCGGCATTTATAGCAGCAGCATTGGTTTTGGGCTGGGTGTGACCATTAGTGATATAGATATGGATGGTTGGCTGGATATCTACGTGTCCAACGATTTTTTTGAGCGTGACTATTTGTATATCAATCAACAGAATGGAACGTTCGCAGAGTCCCTGACCTCTTACATGACCGAAATATCCATGGGCTCCATGGGTGCTGATATTGCCGACCTGAATAATGATGGTTACAATGAAGTGTTTGTCACCGAGATGCTGCCTGAGCGACATGATCGGGTCATGTCAAAAGCTTCTTTTGAGGGGTGGGACAAGTATCAACTACAAGTGCAGCAAGGCTACTATCACCAATTTGGAAGAAATGCCCTTCAGCTCAATAACCGAAACGGTACCTTCAGTGAAGTGTCCAGGCTGGCCGGTGTGGAAGCGACCGATTGGAGCTGGGGAGCCTTGATTTTCGATATGAACAACGACGGCCACAGTGATCTTTTTGTAGCCAATGGAATTTATAAGGACCTGCTTGATCAGGATTACATCAATTTCATGGCAAATCCTGACGCCATCAGAAAGATGCTTCAGGACGACGGGAATGCCATCAAAAAATTGATTGATATGATCCCGTCCGAACCGTTGGCCAACTATGCCTATGAGAATCAGGGGAATCTCGAATTCAAAAATGCAGCCAGTGATTGGGGGCTGGATCAGTTGACATTTTCCAATGGATCTGCATATGCTGACCTTGATAATGACGGGGATTTGGATCTTTTGCTGAATAATGTGAACATGCCGGCCTTTGTCTATGAAAACCGTACAAATGGTCAGGGGAACAATTTTATCTCCATCAAACTGCAGGGAAAGGGTAGAAATCCGAATGCCATTGGCAGTAAAGTATGGGTGTATGGAGGTGGTAGAGGTTGGTCCAGAGAGCTTACCCCGATGCGTGGATTTCAGTCGTCGGTAGATCAACGGCTCCATTTCGGATTGGGTACACTTGATCGGATAGACAGTGTGGTGATTCAGTGGCCCGATGGTCGGGAGAGTAGAAAATTGGAAGTGGATGTGAATCGATTGGTTGAGATTTCTTACGCCAGCCTTACTGACACTCGGGTACCTGGACTTAACGAACGTAAAGGCACTTTTCAAGCCGTTGATCCATCTGTTGTGCCTTATTTACATACTGAGAACACGTATGTTGATTTCGATCGGGACCGTTTACTGTTTGATATGGCTTCCAATGAAGGGCCATGTGCCTGCAAGGGAGATGTGAATGGGGATGGGCTGGAGGATGTTTATTTGGGCGGTGCCAGGGGGCAGGCCGGCAGGATTTATTTTCAGCAGCGAAACGGTACCTTCATTGAGGGGCAGAGGTTTGATGCCGAAGCAGGGTCGGAGGATACAGATTGCGCTTTTTCTGATTTTGAGCGGGATGGAGACCTTGATCTGATTGTGGCAAGTGGAGGAAGTGAATTTACAGGTCTGAGTCTCGAACTGAGGGATAGAATCTATACCAATATTGGAGGGAAATTTCAATTGATGCCAGAGGCATTGCCCGGTACAGAGTTACGCAGTACGGGTACAGTAGCGGTGAGTGATTTTGATGGTGACGGCTACCCGGATTTGTTTCTCGGAGATCGACTAAAGCCTCAGTACTTTGGGTTGCCGGTTTCGGGTCACCTTTTTCAGAATAAGGGAGATGGGACCTTCCATGAAGTCACGGAGGAAATAGCACCACTCAAGGAGATCGGTATGATTACAGCCGCTCAATGGGCTGATATTGATGGAGACGGTGATGAGGATCTACTCCTGGCAGGAGAATGGATGCCGCTGAAAGTATTTATCAATCAGGATGGAAGCTTCACAGAGTCCCTGGAGGCGGGGTTTTCAAACTCCTCTGGCATGTACCATACGCTGCAAGTGGCCGATGTGGACGGTGATGGTGATGTAGATGTGCTGGCAGGGAATAACGGCACCAACTCGCGGTTTCGGGCGACTATTGATGCTCCGATGAGGATTTATGTTGGTGATTTTGATAGAAATGGGAGCATAGAGCACATCACCGCTTACTATCGTGATGGGGCCTATTTCCCAATGATCCAATTGAAAGATCTGATCAAGCAACTCCCGGGCATGAAAAAGAAATTTCTGAGGTATGAAGCATACAAGGAAGCGAATATGACAGACGTTTTTACCCCGGAGCAGCTGGAGGGGGCGGTGACTTATGAAATAGTAGATTTAGAAACGTCTTTATATCTCAATGACGGCTCGGGTATTTTCACCAAAGCAGCATTGCCGCGCGAGGCACAGTTTTCACCTGTCTATGCCATCAGTGCTGGTGATTATAACGGTGATGGAAAAATGGATTTTGTGTTAGGAGGGAACCAACACATGGCAAAACCCGAAACGGGTATTTATGCCGGCAGCTACGGGCAGTTGTTTTTGGGTGCGGGCAATGGTGATTTCCGATACACCTATCCGAATGAATCCGGGATCTCCACAACCGGGGATGTGAGGAGTATCTTGGAGGTTAACACGAACGGCCGGCCTTTACTATTGTTTTTGAAAAATAATGATCAACCTTATATAGTGACGTATTAGTGATGAGAAATGCAGTGTATTCGATAGGACTAATCGCCATAATGTTGGCAGGATGCCAGTCGCACCCCTATCAGGAGATGGAGGAGCGTGAATTGGCAAGCGGAGTGCGGTATGATACCCTCCTGATGGGAATGACTTTTGGAATGAGTCTTCAGGATTTTTTTGATCGGTGCATGGATCTTAACCGACAGAAGCTTATTTATCAAGGTCCTGGAGCCAGAATTGTTGAGTATGTCATCAAGGAAAATGTCAAATCTCCGGTGACCGTGCAGTTTCAGCCCTCCTTTCATGAAGATGGGCTTTACGAGATGTCCTATGATTATTTTTACAATGCCTGGGCACCATGGAATACGGAGTTCGGAGCGGACTCCCTTATTCTGACGGTCAAGAGCTTAACGGAAGAGACATTTGGAGGTGGATTTCTGGCGATCGAACATCCCGAAAAACCGACAGCTTATGCGAAAGTGGATGGTAATAGGAGGATTTCTATTTCACTGAAGGATGAAAGGCGAGTGTCCGTTCGTTTTACGGACCTTACGGTAGCCAAGCAACTCAATCAATAGACTTTGAAGCGTATGAAATATTTATACTTATTCGCAGTGTCTCTTTTAATGATTTCCTGTCAGCAGGAGACTGCCAGAGAGGCCGACACTCTTTTTCGAAAAGTACCAGCGGCAGAATCTGGTATTGACTTTTCTAATGTGCTGGAGTTTGATAAAGACTTCAATATTTTCACCTACCGCAACTTCTATAACGGCGGTGGAGTTGGCCTGGGCGATTTTAACAACGATGGTTTGTTGGATATTTATTTTACAGCCAACCAGAAAAAGAACAAGCTATATCTTAATGAAGGCGGAATGAAGTTCCGGGACATAACCATGTCAGCCGGTGTGGAAGGCAAAAAAGCCTGGAGCACAGGTGTGAGCCTGGTGGATATCAACGGAGATGGGCTGCTCGATATTTATGTCTGTAACTCAGGCGACATAGCCGGCGATAGCAAGGAAAATGAGCTTTTTATTAACCTGGGGGACCTCACGTTTCGGGAAAGTGCTGCCGAGTACGGGCTGGCTGATCCCGGGTTTTCTACTCACGCTGCCTTTTTTGATTATGACAAAGACGGAGACCTGGACATGTACCTGCTCAATAACTCCTATCAGGCCATTGGGAGTTTTGACCTCAGAAGAAATGAAAGACCAAAAAGAGATCCGGTGGGTGGAGATAAGCTGTTTAGAAACGACAATGGCAAGTTTCTGGATGTGAGTGATAGGGCAGGGATCTATGGCAGCATCATAGGTTTTGGCCTGGGTGTTACGGTCGGGGATATTGATGGGGATCACTGGCAGGATATTTATGTTTCCAATGACTTTTTTGAGCGCGACTATCTATATCTGAACAATCAGGATGGTACTTTTCGGGAAGTGCTGGAGGATCAGATCAGAAGCCTGAGTGCAGCGTCCATGGGTGCAGACTTATCTGATATCAACAATGACAGTCGTCCCGATATTTTTGTGACAGATATGCTACCAGAGCCCGACGAACGGGTGAAGACCGTGACGACCTTCGAGAACTGGGATAAGTATCAGTATAACCTCCAGAATGGCTATTACCATCAGTTTACCAGAAATATGCTTCAGCTGAACAATGGTGACAATACCTTCAGTGAGATTGGTCGGTTAGCAGGGGTCGAAGCCACAGATTGGAGTTGGGGAGCGCTGATTTTTGACTTTCAAAATGACGGCCTCAAGGATATCTTCATTGCCAATGGAATTTATCAGGACCTTACAGATCAGGATTTTCTGCACTATGTGAAACAGGAGGAGGTGGTGAAAAAACTGGTATCAGGTGCAGGGGTGGATTACAAAAGCCTGATAGACTTGATTCCGTCCAGACCAATTGCTAATTACGCTTATTTGAATCAGGGCAATCTTCAGTTTGTCAATAAATCACAGGAGTTTGGATTGGGCGAGCCGGGCTTTTCAAATGGGTCTGCCTATGGAGACCTGGACAATGATGGAGACCTGGACCTGATAGTCAATAATGTCAATCTTCCATCCTGGGTGTTCGAGAACCAAACCAATAAACTTTATCCACAGAATAATTATTTGCGGTTTCAACTCACCGGGCTGGGTCAAAATAGCGGGGCCTTTGGAACCCGAATTGAGGTTTTCCTGGCGAATACCACTCTTTACCTGGAGAATATGCCCATCAGGGGCTTCGAGTCCACTGTGGATAGCCGCCCGCTTTTTGGGCTGGGGTTAGCAAAAATGGCGGATTCGGTCAAGATTTACTGGGCGGGTGGCGCCATCCAGACTCTTATCAATGTAGAGGCCAACCAGACATTGGAGCTTAAGGAGCCCTCCGAGAAGACAGGTCTTGTGAGTAGAAAAACAAACAAAGAACCAATTTTTGAGTCGGTGGCTGATTCGGCTTTTGTGCACCGAGAGAGCAAATGGGTAGATTTTGATAAGGACAGGTTGGTTTACCACATGCGGTCCACGGAAGGTCCATGCTTATGCACCGGGGATGCCAACAATGACGGCCTGGAAGATTTTTACATTGGCGGGGCAGCGGGCCAGGCAGGAGCCCTTTTTATACAGAAAGCTTCCGGTGTTTTCGAGCGAGTGCCAAAATCTTATATGATCCAGGAAGCGGAGTATGAAGATGTGGATTGTGCTTTTTTTGATGCTGATGGAGACGGTTTTCAAGACCTGTATGTAGCCAGTGGAAGCTCAGAATTTTCTGATTTGTCGTCGGCCCTTGGAGATCGGCTATATCTCAATCTCAAGGGGAAAGGTTTTAGTAAGCAGAACAAAATTTACCCGAATGGGAGGTATGAAAATACTTCATCGGTGGTGCCCGGGGATGTGGATGGAGATGGGGATCTGGATCTTTTTGTAGGGATCAGGATGGTGCCCGGCTACTACGGTGTTCCCGCCTCCAGCTATTTGTTGATCAATGACGGTAAGGGCAATTTTCAGACTGACTTGGAGCTATCCGCAGCTTTTCAGGACCTGGGAATGGTCACAGATGCCAGCTGGGAAGATATGGACGGTGATGGCGATCAGGACCTGATAGTCGTGGGTGAGTGGATGCCCATTACGTATTTCTCCAACACCGGGGGGAGTTTGGTCAGAGATAGCTTACCCAACCTTCCGGACGATGCGGGCTGGTGGAATACCATCGAAATGGCCGATTTCAACAATGATGGGCGGCCCGACCTGGCCGTGGGAAATCATGGTAACAACAGTCGGTTTGAAGCCTCTGAGACAAAGCCGGTTTCCATGTATGTCAATGATTTTGATCAGAATGGCACCATTGAGCAAATCGTCACCCAGTATAATGGAGAAAAGGCTTACCCTATGGTGCTGCGGCACGACCTGATCATGCAGCTGCCACATTTGAAGAAGAAGTACCTGGAATGGGGGGATTATAAGAATCAGGAGATGACGGATGTGTTTCCACCAGAGGCGCTTGCCAAGTCTAAAGTGTATGAAGTAAGAGAACTGGAAACGGTGGTTTATCTAAGTGGACCAAATGGCTATACCAAGGCTAGTCTTCCCATTGAGGCTCAGTTTTCTGTGACCTACGCACTGGAGGCTATGGATGTGAATATGGATGGTAATATGGACCTGCTGGTGGGTGGCAACCTTAATGATACTAAACCGGAAGTGGGCCGCTATGATGCCAACTACGGGCTCGTGCTTCTGGGGGACGGAAATGGTGGGTTTGAAGCCCTCAAATCAGCGGATTCCGGGCTATACCTCAACGGCCAAACACGGAAAATCAAAGTAGTGAATACCAAGGCTGGACCCAAAGTCATAGTGGCCAATAATAATGAGGCGATGCAAATCTTCATCGCGAAAAGTAAAAAATGATGTCCATACGCACCTTTTGTCTGTTAATTCTGATTGTATCAGTCGTTTCCTGTAAAGAGCAAGCACCGAAATCGCTGCTGGAATATGTGCCTGCTGAAACGTCAGGGGTCTCCTTTTCTAACACACTTACTGAGGATGAACAATTCAATATTGTGGATTATCTCTACTTCTACAATGGCGGAGGTGTGGCTGTTGGTGATATTAACAATGATGGCCTGGAGGATATCTATTTTACTGCCAATCAGGCAGAGAATAAACTTTACCTGAATAGAGGCAACTTTGAGTTTCAGGACATTACTGAATCCGCAGGAGTGAGTTCGCCAGGTGCCTGGAAAACCGGCGTGACCATGGCTGATGTGAATGCGGATGGGTATCTGGATATCTATGTTTGCAGGGTGGGGAAGTACAAAGGGATATCAGGTCAAAACCAGCTTTTTATTAATAACGGAGACCTCACATTTACCGAAAGCGCCGCTTCATTTGGGCTTGATTTTAAGGGATTTTCCACACAGGCTGCATTTTTTGATTTTGATAATGACCAGGACCTGGATGTTTATCTTTTGAATCATTCTGTCCATACCAAAAGGAGTTACGGCCGGTCCACTCTGCGTCTGGATGAAGACTCTTTGGCAGGAGATTTACTGCTCAGAAATGATGGCGGCATGTTTGTGGATGTTACTAAAAGTGCTGGTATCTATACTTCTCAAATCGGTTACGGACTGGGAATTGGACTTTCAGATTTTAATTTTGACGGATATACGGATATCTACATTTCCAATGATTTTCATGAAAATGACTACCTCTATCTGAACAATCAGGATGGCACATTTACTGAATCCATAGGGAGCATGATCACTCATAGTAGCAGGTCTTCCATGGGTAATGACATTGGGGATATTAACAATGATGGACTGCCTGAAATCATCACCCTGGATATGCTACCCGAGGATGAAAAAGTCCTCAAGAACTCAGCCGGCGAGGAATCCTATGAGATCTACAAACTCAAGCAGACTTTTGGTTACGAAAAGCAGTTTGCCCGCAATATGTTGCAGCTTAATAATGGCGACGGAACATTCTCTGAGGTGGGACTGATGACCGGTGTGGCGGCTACAGACTGGAGCTGGGCTCCCCTTTTTGCTGATCTAGATTTGGATGGTTATAAGGACCTGTTTATTTCCAACGGAATCGTGAAACGTCCGAATGATTTGGATTACATCATGTTCCTTTCTGCCAATGATTTCAAAGTAGGGAATGATGAGATCAGTGACTCAGCCTTGATTGCGCAGATGCCGGATGGAAAAGTTGAAAATTATTTATTCAGAAATCAGGGTGGAATATCCTTTGAAAATGTATCCGCCTCGTGGGCGAAGCTAGAAAAGACAGTCTCGACCAGCTCGGTTTATGCTGATCTGGACAATGATGGAGACCTGGATTTGGTCGTGAATAACATCAACGACCGGGCGCAGATTCTTAAAAACAACCAGCAGGGAAATAATTATTTGAAGGTAAGATTGAAGGGCTCGTCTGGAAACCCAAATGGCGTAGGGACCAAAGTGAGGCTTTATGCGGAAGGTAACCTGCAGTATCAGGAGCTTTTCCCGGATAGGGGCTTCCAGTCAAGTACCACCAAGGAGCTGGTATTTGGAGTTGGTAAGAGTGCTAAAGTGGATTCCTTGCGAGTCATCTGGCCGGGAGGAGGCACACAGGTGCTCACGGCTGTAGAGGTTAATCAGACCATTCTGCTTGACATGGCGCAGGCTAAAGGCCTCTTTGAATATGAGGAGGAGGGACAGCCGCCTGTTTTGAAGGAGGTGACCGAGCAAAGTCAGCTGGCATTCAGACACTTTGAAAATCCCTTTGTTGATTTTAATGCTCAATACCTTATTCCACATGTAATCTCGCGTGATGGCCCGGCCATAGCGGTAGCTGATGTCAATGGAGACGGGCTGGAGGATGCTTATATCTGTGGAGCCTCTGGCAACAATGGAATGCTCTATTTACAGAACGCAGATGGTACCTTTCGAAAGCATTCGGCTGAGACTTTCCGTAGTAATCCGGCACCGGAAGAAACTGCGGCTTTGTTTTTTGATGCGGACAATGATGGCGATCAGGATTTATACCTGGCCTCCGGTGGCAATGAGTTTCAGCCGCCCAATCCCCGGCTGAATGACAGACTCTTTTACAATGATGGAGCTGGGAATTTTTCGCTTCAGCAAGGCGCTTTGGAGGAGAATTTTCAGCATGGATCAGTAGTCATTGCTTCAGACATAGATCATGATGGAGATCAGGACTTATTTGTGGGGGGACGAGTGGTGGCCGGTAAATATGGCCAGACCCCGGAGAGCCGTATCCTGTTCAATATTGGCCCTGGTAGGTTCAGAAACGAAACTGCTGGCGTGGCTCCTGAACTCGAACACATTGGCATGGTCACTGATGCTGTTTGGGCCGATTTGGACGAGGATGGTTACGAAGACCTGATTATAGTGGGTGAGTGGATGCCCATTACTGTTTTTATGAATAGAAATGGGAAATTGGAGAAGGCCGATATTCCTGATCTGGATAAAACCAACGGTTGGTGGAATACCATCACCCTAACGGACCTGAACGGAGATGGACGTCCTGATTTTGTGTTGGGAAATTTGGGTACGAATAGTAAGCTTCAGCCATCCGTGGATCAGCCTGTTCGGATGTATGTGAATGATTTTGATAAGAACCTCTCCCTCGATCAGATTATTACCTACAGCATAGGTGATAAGGAGTACCCTCTGGCCAATCGAGACGAGCTAGTAAAGCAGATGCCCCTGATCAAGAAGTTGTTCATCCTCAATATGGATTTTTCTGGGAAGAGCATTGATCAGATTTTTCAGCCGGAAGCACTGAGTGCCAGCAAAAGGTATGAGGCATACACTTTTAAGTCTATAGCCCTGATGAATCTTGGAGGGATCAGGTTTGAGCAAAAGGAACTCCCGGCAGTGGCCCAAAGGGCACCTGTCTATGCCATCGCTTCTCTGGATGTGAACAATGATGGAAATCAGGACCTCATTCTGGGGGGGAATATGGAATGGGCCACCCCGTATTTCGGGGCATATGATGCCAGTCAGGGTGCCTTACTTTTGGGTAATGGACAAGGAGAGTTTTCGGTACCCAAAGCCAGTGAAGCGGGATTAAAAATCCGTGGAGATATCCGGAGTTTGGCAGTGATCCAGTCAGCTAAAGGATCCAAGTACATTTTGGTAGGTAGGAATGATGATGTAGCACTGGTATTTTCTTACTGAGCGAGTAACTTTAAACCCATGGAAATTAACGACAAATCAGGATATAAACGATACCTGGCAAAGGACGACCGGTATCAGCAAATGAAATACCGCCGCTGTGGTCGCAGCGGTGTACAGCTTCCGCTTCTTTCACTTGGTCTGTGGCACAACTTTGGGCATGCAGATGACCTACTCAAAGGACAGCAGATTCTGAGAACTGCTTTTGATCTTGGAATCATACACTTTGACCTGGCCAATAACTACGGGCCGCCGTTTGGATCAGCCGAAACCAATTTTGGGAGATTATATAAGGAGGATTTTTCAGCTCATCGCGATGAACTTTTTATTTCCTCAAAGGCGGGATACGACATGTGGCCCGGGCCGTTCGGCAATTTTGGATCGAGAAAGTACCTGGTGAATAGTTTAGATCAGAGCCTGAAAAGGATGAACCTGGACTATGTGGATCTTTTCTATCACCACAGGCCAGACCCTGACACACCACTGGAGGAAACGATGGGTGCGTTGGACTTCATTGTCAGATCAGGGCGGGCTTTATATGTGGGGATCTCCAACTACCCGGATGATCAGGCTAAAAAAGCCATTGCCATTCTCAAAGATCTGGGAACACCCTGCCTCATTCATCAGGCCAGGTACTCAATGTTTGACAGATGGGTGGAAAAGGGATTGATGAATACCCTGGATGACAATGGCGTGGGCTGCATTGCTTTTAGTCCATTGGAGCAGGGTATGCTCACCAATAAATACATCAAAGGAATACCGGCCGACAGCCGGGCGGCAAAGGGGATGACCTATTTGCAGCGAGAGACCGTAGAGGCTAATTTGGCGAAAATAAAAGGCCTGCATGCCATTGCAGAGGCCAGAGGGCAATCATTGAGCGATATGGCCATCGCCTGGTTGCTGAAAGACGAGCGACTTACTTCCGTACTGGTGGGCGTGAGTAGTGCCGAGCAACTAATGTCTAATGTGAAGGCTTTGGATCATCTGGGGTTTGAGGCAGATGAGCTCAAAAAGATTGAGGATATATTGAAGAGTTGATCAGTGCTCAACTGAAGTAGAAAACCCGCACCGATAAAATCGGTGCGGGTTTTTGATGTTTAGGGGTCTCAATGAATCCTGGAGGTGAGGTAGGAATCCAGGTTTTGGCGGGTGATGATTTCAATGGGGAAAATCTCTTTTTCCGGGAGGGTCTTTTGGAAGAGCAGGTGGTTCACCAGGTGATTGACGCCTATTTTTGCCATCCGTTTGGGATTTTGATTAATCAGAAAATCAATCGTTCCTTTTTTCAGATAGCGGAGGTTTTCTTCCAATAGATCGTAGCCCACCAGTCTAATGTGCTCCAGACTGTACTTTTCAAGTATCTGGGCTACTATGTACGTGCCTTTGGAGGTAGTCACAAAAATTCCCAGTAGATCAGGATTCAAGATGGCTTCTCTGATATGATCCTCTACCTCATGTGGAGTGCTGAGGTCGAGACTGATCACCTCGTAGGGCTGCTCCTGAAAATATTGCCTTAACCCATGCTCCTTGGCCATCAGGTGAACCGAGTTATCACGGTTTTCATAGATGTGCAGTGACATGATGGTTCGTCTGGTCCCACCTGCAAGGCTGAGGAGCTCACCGGCCACCTTGCCACTGTGTACCAGGTTTTGTCCGATAAAACACAAAGGATCGGCTTCAGGTATGTTGGTGTTAAAGAGCACATAAGGTATGGAGTGCGCTTTCAATTGCGCCAGCAGCTCGATAGATTCGTGGTGAAAGACAGGAGCGATAAGTATTCCGTCGGGTTTGCTTTCGAGTACAACATCTGTGGTCTTTTTGAATGAGCCAGGATTGTAGAGGTCAAAGAAAATGCAGTTGATTTCTACATCATAATAGGACCACTCTTCAATGCTTTGAAGTATCCCGGCTTCAGCCAGCGCCCAGTAGTCATCCTGTGCCGGGTCGGGCAATAAGGCGGTGATTTTGAGTGTCTTGTTGGATCCCAATGTTCTGGCGATCAGGTTAGGCTTATACCCGGTACGATTGAGAACGTCCTCTACTTTTTGCTGTGCGTCTTTAGATACTTTCCCCCTTCCATGCAGCACCCGGTCCACAGTACCCACCGATACACCAGCCATTTGAGCAATATCCTTGATTCTGATGTTTTTCTTATCAATCATTTTCGAAACATATAATGGTCAAAACTAATCAAAACCTGAGACTCTTTCTGATGTTGGTGTGTGCGCACACATTTTTATTTAAATTAATTGTGTGCGCACACATTTTTTTATACGTTTGTAAAAGATGACCATTTTAGGAGAAGTCGATTGATGTCTTTTCTATCTTTAAACTACCAAACAAAATGACTGACATATTGGAAGAGCCCATTCAGAATAGTCAAATACTCACCCATGAGATGGTTGGGTTGCATGAGGAAAAACGCTTTGAAAAGATTCACAATGTTGTTTTCAGTGAATCATCTATAGGCTCCAGAAGCATTGCCATGGAGATAGCTGATTTGATTCGGCATAAGCAGAGCAAAGGGGATGTTTGTGTGTTGGGCCTGGCCACAGGCTCCAGCCCGAAGGGTGTTTATAACGAACTGGTCAAAATGCACCAGGAGGAGGGGCTGAGTTTTCACAATGTAGTGACATTCAATCTGGACGAGTACTTCCCGATAGCACCCATCTCCAGTCACAGCTACTGGCATTTTATGCATGAGTATTTGTTTGATCACATCGATATTGATCCGGAGAATATTAACATCCCGAAAGGTGACCTGCAGGAATCTGAAGTCAGAAAATACTGCCTGGAGTATGAGCGCAAGATTGAAACATATGGAGGTATAGACCTGCAGATATTGGGAATTGGCCGAACCGGACATATAGGGTTCAATGAACCGGGCTCCCACGTCAATTCAATTACCAGGCTTGTCACGTTGGATCAGGTGACCCGCGAGGATGCCGCTGGAGATTTTTATGGAAAAGAGAATGTACCTCGCAAGGCCATTACCATGGGGATCGGGACCATTCTGAAAGCGAAGAGAATTCTATTGATGGCCTGGGGAGAGAGCAAAGCCACTGTGGCGGGAAGGATGATAGAAGGGGATATCTCAGGAGAAATACCTGCTACCTTCCTGCAGCAGCATCACAATACCACAGTGGTATTGGATACTGGATCTTGCGCTTACCTGAAGCGTATCTATACCCCCTGGCTGGTAGGTGGTTGCAAATGGGACGAGTTTACCACCAAACGGGCCGTGGTATGGCTTTGCCAGCAAACCGGCAAGCCTATCCTGAAGCTTACGGAGCGTGATTATAATGATCATGGAATGAATGATCTCATTACCGCTTATCCTTCTACCTATGAGCTAAATATTAAGATGTTCAATGCACTACAGCATACCATTACGGGATGGCCCGGGGGTAAGCCCAATGCAGATGATTCTCAGCGACCTGAGCGTGCCTTACCTGCCCAGAAGAGAGTGGTGCTTTTCAGCCCTCATCCGGACGATGATGTGATCTCCATGGGAGGTACTTTTATTCGCTTACATGACCAGGGGCACGAGGTGCATGTGGCCTATCAGACTTCTGGAAATATTGCGGTATTTGACGAAGAAGTGATCCGTTTTGCGGATTTCTACAATGAGCTGAAAAACTCTCAGGACAATAAGCAGTCAGGGCAAAAGGAGTTTTATCAAAAAATAAAAGCCGACATTCTCAATAAAGGTACCGGTGAAATGGATACTGATGATGTTCGCAGGATCAAGGGGCTGATCAGAAGGGGTGAGGCCCGAGCCGGCTGTCGCTTCGTAGGATTGCCAGATGAGCGAGCGCACTTTCTGGATCTGCCATTCTACGAGACCGGCCGAGTGAAAAAACTCCCGATCAGTGAGGAGGATGTCAGGATTACCGTGGACTTGCTCCGGGCCATTCAGCCACATCAGATCTATGCAGCAGGGGACCTCTCGGATCCACATGGTACCCACAGGGTCTGTCTGGATGTTATTTTCAAAGCACTGGAAGTCCTGAAGGATGATGATTGGCTGAAGGATTGTTACGTGTGGCTGTATCGCGGCGCATGGCAGGAGTGGGGAATCGAAGACATAGATATGGCCGTGCCTCTGAGTCCGGATGAATTGATGAAGAAGCGTCAGGCAATCTTCAAGCACCAATCACAAAAAGATGGAGTGGTTTTTCAGGGAACTGATGGTCGGGAATTCTGGCAAAGGGCTGAAGACCGAAACAGGTCCACCGCCAAGCTCTACGATCAACTTGGTTTGGCTGAGTATGAAGCCATCGAAGCCTTCAAGCGCTACCAGTTTTAAATTCACACACCATACTCATTAAATAACCCGGATATGCTTTTACATACCCTTGACTGGATCATTATTGCCATTTTTTTCGCCATCGTATTGGGAATAGGCTGGGTGGCCTCCCGTACTGCGGGCCAGAGTTCGGAAGAGTACTTCCTGGGAGGCCGCGGAATGCCCTGGTGGCTCCTGGGTGTATCCATGGTGGCCTGTACTTTTTCAGCGGACACCCCCAACCTGGTGACTGGATTTGTCCGGGAGAGTGGGGTGTCGAAAAACTGGGCGTGGTGGGCCTTTCTGATTACAGGAATGGTCACGGTTTTTATCTATGCCCGGCTTTGGAGAAAGTCAAGAGTCAATACCGATCTGGAATTTTACGAGATACGATACGGAGGAAAGCTCGCGTCCTTTCTGCGGGGGTTTAGGGCTATTTATTTGGGCGTGTTCTTTAATACCCTGATCATGGGCTCAGTCACACTGGCGGCTATCAAGATTGGTGCAGTGATGTTGGGACTGGAGCCTTGGGTGGTGGTGGTGGGTGCCTCCATTGTGGTGGTGATTTATGCCTCGCTCGGAGGCATTAAGGGAGTGGTTTGGGCGGACTTTTTCCAATACGGAATTGCTATGTTTGGTGCCGTATATGCCGCTTATGTGGCCGTGAGTCAGCCGGAGGTTGGGAGCCTTTCTGAGCTAATGAGTAACCCCATTATTGCTGATAAGATCAGCGTTATTCCGGATTTCAGCAGTGCCTCGGTTTGGGTGCCACTACTGTTGATCCCCCTGGCAGTGCAGTGGTGGGCCGTCTGGTACCCGGGCGCTGAGCCTGGTGGTGGTGGCTACATCGCCCAGCGTATGCTTTCTGCCAAAGACGAAAAAAATGCCATCGGGGCTACTTTACTGTTCAATTTTGCGCACTATGCCCTCAGGCCCTGGCCGTGGATCATCGTGGCGTTGGCTTCCATGGTGATTTATCCGGACCTGGATTCTATTCATGCAGAATTTCCGGATATAGATCCCACTTATTTGAAAGATGACATTGCCTATCCCGTGATGCTGGCCAAGCTCGGTACAGGGTGGATAGGCCTGGTGGTGGCGTCAATTATTGCGGCCTATATGTCCACCATAGGTACTCACCTCAACTGGGGCTCATCGTATTTTGTCAATGATTTTTACAAACGCTTTCTGAAGCCAGATGCGACCGATAAGCAGATGGTGGCCATGGGTAGATGGACTACGGTTCTTCTCATGATCATTGCAGGATTCCTTTCATTGTATGTGCTGGACAATGCCACTCAGGCATTCAATATCCTGCTTTTGTCGGGAGCAGGTTCAGGGGCCATTTACCTGCTGCGCTGGTTTTGGTGGCGAATCAATGCCATCACCGAAATTACTGCCATGATTGTGGCCACTGTGGTGGCTTTTGTGCTGGTGCTTGGCGTAGATGACGCTACCGTGGCCACGGAGGTTCTGGATGGCTTTACCATGAAGCTCCTGATTACTGTGGGTGTTGTTACGGTTTCATGGGTGTCCGTCACACTGCTGACCAGGCCGGAAAATGCCCAGGTTTTGAGAAATTTTTATCGCCTTACCCGCCCCGGTGGTCCTGGGTGGAGGCGAGTGGTGGAGGAAGCCAGAGCAGACAACGACCCATGTGATCATGGAGAGGGTGTTGTTTGGCAAATGCCATTACAAGTGCTGCTGATTTTTATTGGACTGGTGTCGGTTTATTCTGCCCTCTTCTCCATTGGCTCATTTGTCTATCAGGACGTTTGGTTGGGTGTATGCCTTGCTGCTGTTTCACTTTTGAGTACAGTGGCCCTTTTTAAAGTTTTTGGGAAATTGAAATTTTAGGACGGATGACAATAGGTGTAGATTTAGGAGCAACTCAAATTCGGGCAGCCATTTGTCAGGGAGATCGGTTGGAGCATAAGCGTCAGACCTTGCTGGAAAATAAAGATGTATTGGAGAAAACGCTTGATCAAATCTCTGATTTCCTATCCCCATTGATCAATTCCAATACGGATGGTATTGGGATAGGGGTGCCCGCTGTGGTAGACATTCCCACGGGCACTGTGTACAATTCAAACAATATTAGTTCTTGGAAGCGGGTGGAGCTCAAGCGCGAACTGGAGATGAGATTCGGACTGCCGGTGCATGTTAATAATGATGCCAACTGCTTTGCGTACGGAGCTTATAAGTATGGGCTGGAGGTCCGATGTGAAAACATGGTGGGTATCACACTAGGCACCGGAATAGGGATTGGTCTGGTGCTAAACGGGCGACCTTACTTTGGGAGCAATTGCGGTGCGGGAGAGCTGGGAATACTCCGCTACCTCGATGCCCGCTATGAGGATTTTAGCAGTAGCGGATTTTTTGTGACCCAGCACCAAACGACCGCACAGGCCGCAAATGAAGCTGCAGCCGGAGAGCATGGTGAAGTCACTGTATGGAGGGAGTATGGACATCATCTGGGGCAATTTGTGAAAATGGTGTTGGCAGCCTATGACCCTGAGGTCATTGCTTTTGGAGGTTCTATTTCCAAGGCTTTTCCGCTGTTTGAAGGTGACCTCAAATCTGCTTTGTCGGATTTTCCTTTTCAAGAGACCGTCCGTCGTTTGAAGTTGGTCACTATAGATCAGCAGGATCTTGCCATTCTGGGAGCGGCTGCTTTGTGGGATGAATATGAGCGTTTGGATCGGAGTGCTCTTGACTGGAAAAGAAGAAGTGAAATTACACACCCCTAGGAACAGCTTCCTGAAAGGTGCGGCTAGCCCTCGAGCCAGTTCGAGCCCGCGTCTTACCCGTCAGGACATAAAAAAACCTACCAGAATGAACTAGTAGGTTTTTTTTTTGGCTCCTCCTGTTGGGACGACCGGTGAGGTGCGGGCGGCTAGCCCTCGCCCCGGCCGGCGAAGTGATAACCCGCACAAATATTGCTTGATCGAAATTACACACCCCTAGCCCCTCTCAAGAGGGGAACGGGCTTGCTGAAAAGGGGCGGCTAGCCCTCGAACCAGTTCGAGCCCGCGTCTTACCCGTTAGGACATAAAAAAACCTACCAGAATGAACTAGTAGGTTTTGGCTCCTCCTCTTGGGCTCGAACCAAGGACCCTCTGATTAACAGTCAGATGCTCTAACCAGCTGAGCTAAGGAGGAATTTTTCGCTGCCTCTTTACAAGGCTTTGTAAAAAGGATTGCAAACTTAATTTTCTGTTTCATTATCTGCAAAACCTTTCACTTAAAAATTTTAATTACTTCTACATTTTTTAAATACAGGCCATTATGTCAGTTTATTTATCTATTTGTCATTAAAACCGGCCATTATGGCATTTGTTTGTTGTGATTTTCGGCTTGGTACAGAATTCGTTTAATGGGTAATCGAATTTGATGTTAAACAATTTAAACTTTCAAAAACATGACACTTATAAAGTATAACCCAAACGGCTTTAAGCCTGCGACATTCGGAAACTTCATTGACAGATTTTTCAATGATGACTTTTATGGAGGAAAAGGCATTACCAGCTTTTCACCACAGGTAGATATTGCCGAATCAGATAAGGAATTTGAAATTCAGTTTCATATCCCGGGTATCCAAAAGGAAAACATCAATATAGATGTGAAGGATGATCGATTGACCGTGAGTGGGGAGCGAAAAATGAGTCAGGAAAAAACCGAAAAGAACTACCACACCGTGGAGAGCTCTTACGGGACATTCAGTAGATCCTTCTACCTTCCAGACAATGTGAATGTGGATAAAATCGACGCTTCTTACAAGGATGGCGTACTCAACATTGTACTGCCCAAGGATGCTAAGAAGGAAATGAAAAAGACCATTGCGATCAAGTAATTAGAGTTGGAGCAAGTGAGGCCCTGGTTCTGGCAGTAGCCGGGATCAGGGTTTTTTGTTAAGATTTGTTAAGGTTATATACACTTACCGGGTATCGGGAGTTTAACCCAAACAAAGTCTGATCAAAGACAGTATAAGTCTATACGGAAATTAGAAATAGTAAGAATTATGAGTAAAAGAAATATATTTTTCGCAATGATTCTGTCTTCATTTTTGGGAGCAGCCATCGCCCTTGGCGGGTATGCCACACTAGTGGAGACAGAAGTCACAAATCAGATTCAGCCGGTTAGTGGTAACAACCCGGTGAGTTTTACCAATTACGTTTTTGATACCACAGACTATGTAGTTCCGCAGGGACTCAATTTTGTATATGCCGCCAAGTCTGCAACACCCGGAGTGGTGCACATCCGCACAAAATATGCTGCAACCACTCAATCCAATGGTGCCCGTAACCCAATGGAGGATTTTTTCAGAGACTATTTTGGTGATCGCTATGACAGGCGAGAGGGCGGACCGGGTATGGGAGCTGGTTCCGGGGTTATTATTTCTTCGGATGGATACATTGCTACCAACAATCATGTGGTGGATGGAGCTTCGGAGATCGAAATCCTGCTGAATGACAATAGTACTTACAAAGGAGAAGTGGTGGGCGTGGATCCTGATACCGACCTGGCCCTGATCAAAGTAGATGCGGAGAACTTGCCCACTGTGAAGTTTGGGGATTCTGAAAGCATGCAGATTGGGGAGTGGGTACTGGCCATAGGTAATCCGTTTGATTTCAGGTCTACGGTGACCGCAGGGATTGTGAGCGCCAAAGCCCGAAACATCAACATACTGGCACGTGGAGGAAGTGCTACACGCATAGAGGCATTTATACAGACAGATGCGGCTGTAAATCCCGGAAATAGTGGTGGAGCACTGGTCAATCTGAAAGGTGAGCTGGTGGGTATCAATACCGCTATCGCCTCTCCGACAGGAGCCTTTGCCGGCTATTCATTTGCTGTGCCAGCTACGCTGGTGAAAAAGGTGATCTATGATTTGAAGGATTTTGGTGCGGTACAGCGCCCCTTGTTAGGCATTCAGATTGTGGATGTGTCATCAGCACTGGCCGAGCAGGAAAACCTGAATGTGCTCAAGGGGGTATTTGTGGCTAAAGTGAACGAAGGTACATCTGCCGCCGAAGCAGGTTTGAAGGAGAAGGATGTGATCATTGCCATAGAGGGAAAAAAGGTGTCTAACGTGGCCCAGCTTCAGGAGCAGGTAGCGCTCAACAGACCTGGAGATAAGATTGAGGTCACGTTCATCCGGGATGGAAAAACTAAAACAGTTGACGCGATATTGAAGAACCAGTTTATGACAACTGAGGTGGTGAAGGCCAACAGCGCCTTTCAGATGGAGGGAGCTACTCTGGAGCCCGTTTCGGATACCTACAAAGAAAAGTTTGGGATAAAGTCAGGGGTGCAGGTGAAGTCTATTGAAAAAGGTAAGTGGAAAGAGGCCGGAATCGAGGAAGGGTTTATTATCACGAAAATAGACAAGCGACCGATCGCCAATATGGATGATCTATCTGCATCACTAAACGGAGCCAGAGGAGAGGGCATACTCATAGAAGGAGTTTACCCCAATGGAGAAAAAGCCTATTATGGGATAGGTTGGTGAGCGAAGTTAGCAGAGATAAGAGCCACCTTGCCCTTCGGCAAGGTGGCTCTTTTGGTTTTTAGGGTTTTTCGCAATGAGATTATTTAGCTTTGCCGCTCGAAACAACATTTAACCAAAACAGATATGAGTACCCCATCTTCTGACATGACTAAAATCCTAAAGAACCTTGGCGTAGAGGCATCTAACCCCGGTGCGGCTATAGGGAGCAAGTGGCTTCCTACCAAGGGTGAAGTGATCACTTCTTTTTCACCTGTAGATGGCAAGGCCATTGCCGAAGTGAGGCTGGCGGATGCCGATGCTTACGAAAAAGTAGTGCGAGCGGCTCAGGAGGCCTTCCTGGAGTGGCGACTAGTGCCCGCACCACAGCGTGGTGAGATTGTGCGTCAGATAGGGCTGGAGCTCAGAAAACATAAAGATGATCTAGGCACTTTGGTGTCTTATGAGATGGGCAAGTCTCTACAGGAAGGGCTGGGAGAAGTCCAGGAGATGATCGACATCTGCGATTTTGCGGTAGGGCTTTCGCGCCAGCTTTATGGGCTCACCATGCACTCGGAGCGCCCATTGCACAGGATGTATGAGCAGTGGCATCCTCTGGGCATTGTTGGGATTATTTCGGCATTCAACTTTCCGGTGGCCGTCTGGGCGTGGAACTCCGCCCTGGCGTGGGTATGTGGTGATGTGTGTATCTGGAAGCCATCCGAAAAAGTGCCTTTATCGGCCATAGCTTGTCAGAAAATTGTGCAGGGGATCTTTGAAAAGAATGGTGTGCATCCGGGAGTGTGTGGCCTGATCGTCGGTGATGCTGAAATCGGAAAGAGAATGGCCAATGATACCAGGGTGCCCTTGGTTTCCGCTACAGGATCTACACGCATGGGTAAAGCCGTGGGAGAAGCCGTAGGGCGAAGACTTGGGAAATCGATCCTGGAACTCGGCGGTAATAACGCTATTATAATTACCGAAAATGCCGACCTCAACATTGCCATTCCGGGTGCTGTGTTTGGTGCAGTAGGTACTGCCGGACAAAGATGTACTTCTACAAGAAGGCTCATCATCCATGAGAGCATTTATGAAGATCTGAAGCAGCGACTACAAAGTGCATATGGTCAGCTTAGGATCGGAAGTCCTTTGGATCAAAACAACCACGTGGGTCCACTGATCGACAAAGATGCCGTGCAGATGTACGAAAGTGCATTGACCAAAATTGCAGCAGAAGGAGGTAAGGCGGTTATCGCAGGAGAGGTGCTTTCAGGTCCTGGTTATGAATCCGGATGTTACGTGAAGCCTGCCATTTATGAGGTGAAAAACGATTACGAAATCGTGTGTCACGAGACTTTTGCACCGATTCTTTACCTGATCAAGTATAGTACCCTGGAGGAAGCCATCGCCATGCAGAATGCGGTGCCGCAGGGATTGTCTTCTGCCATCATGACAACCAACATGCGAGAGTCGGAGCTCTTCCTTTCTCAGGCGGGTTCAGATTGTGGTATTGCCAATGTTAACATTGGCACATCAGGAGCAGAAATTGGTGGTGCTTTTGGTGGGGAGAAAGAGACCGGTGGAGGCCGCGAGTCTGGTTCGGATGCATGGAAGGCTTATATGCGCCGACAGACCAATACCATTAATTATTCCACACAGTTGCCCTTGGCACAGGGGATAAAATTTGAATTATAAAATAATCAGGCAGGCTTCATGGAATTACACACGTTGAAATTGAAAGTTCATGAAGTCTGCTTGGATTTGATCCAAAGCAGAATAGACGGGCTCAATAATGAGCTTAGGGGATTTCAGGCGGCCGCCAATGAGGAGTCTAAAAGCAGTGCCGGAGATAAGTACGAAACCGGGCGTGCCATGATGCACCTGGAGAAAGAGAAGGTAGCCTCACAGCTCAATCAGGTGCTGAAGCAGCAGAAAGTTCTTCGGGAGCTCCATCCTGAACGAAAGTCAGAGAAAGTAGAGCTAGGTAGCTTGTTGAGTACAGATCAGGGGCTATTCTACATTAGTATTAGTCTCGGACTCATCCAAACTCCAGAGAAGGTGTTTTGTATTTCACCAGTGGCACCACTGGGAGCGGCATTTCTGGAGAAACAGGTTGGGGATTTGGTTTCCTTTAATGGGAAATCATACAAAATTGGCGAAGTGACCTAACTGATGGCTTCCAGAATTTTCTTAGGGTCATACGGAGCTTCCCCTGAGATGTCCAAATACTCACTTTTGTCTCCTTTTTTCTGGCCATATTTCATATATGACCTCCACACGTGTTCAGCATACCATTCGGGCTCTTCATCCCAGCGTTTGTCCTGACTTTTTCTGCCCAGAAAAACCTCCTTATCAATTTCTAAAAAAAGCTTTGCATCATACTTTACCCGCAGGGAGGCAGGATAAAATGAAAACAAACCTTCTACGATTTTGACATCAGCTTCTGATTTTTGAACATCATTGGTGAGCGAGTCCCACTTGATGGTGCTGGGCCTCTCCCAATCGGGTACGCCCTGCACTTTAGGAATGGAAATCTTGGGTTTCACATACTCATCCTGACAAAAGATGTCCACTGATTTGCCCGCTTTTTCAAGGTGGCTTTTCAGCTTCTCGGCCAAAGTACTTTTACCCGCACGGCTCACACCTCCGATTCCTATTATCATGCTTTTTTTGGGTTTTAATCCTGGTTTAACAACGTGGCATTCTACATGCCCGAATTTATTTTGCTGATCAGGGGAGGATAAATATACAAACTCAAATGGAATTAACCAGCCCGCGGTGTATTGTAAGCTTAAATTCTTGCCTGGTAAGTGTAAAGTTGAAAGTAGCGGCCCTCTTTTTGGATCAATTCGTCATGGGTACCCTGCTCGGCAATCTGACCATTTTCTACCACCAGAATCTGATCGGCCTGACGAATGGTGCTCAGCCTGTGGGCAATGACAAACGAGGTACGCCCACTCATGAGCCTGGCCAAACTCTCCTGAATAAAACTTTCGCTCTCGGTATCCAGATTGGAGGTAGCCTCATCCAGGATGAGTATTCTCGGGTCTGCCAATATCGCTCGAGCGATGGCTATGCGTTGCTTTTGACCGCCGGAAAGTTTTACGCCCCGTTCACCGATTCGCGTGTCCAATCCTTTTTCGAACCGATCGGTAAACTCGTCCACGTGAGCGGCTTTTACGGTAGTCATCAGAGCTTCTTCTGTGGCATCCGGTCTTGGGAAGAGAATGTTTTCACGAATAGTGCCCTCAAAGAGGAAATCATCCTGAAGGACGACTCCCAGCTGACTCCTATAGCTATCCAAGGAAATTTTAGAGAGGTCTTCATTGTCAATGGTGATGATGCCCTCATCGGGGGTGAGGAAAGATGCAGCAAGGCTGGCGATGGTGGATTTTCCCGAGCCGGAGGTCCCCACCAGGGCAGTCACAGAGCCAGCCGGAGCCTTGAAGCTAATGTGCTTGATTACATGGTTGTCGTCTTCATAAGAAAAGCTCACGTCACGAAACTCCACGTCACCTTTGATCTGTGGGATGCGAATGGTTCTTACCGAGCCATCGTCTTCTTCTGCAAGATTCATGATCTCCTCTGTGCGGTCCAGTCCGGCAAATGCCTCTGTGAGCTGGCTGCCGATGTTACTCATCTGCACGATAGGGGCGATCATAAATCCCAAATACAACGTAAAGGCCAGGAAATCTCCGATGGTCATTTCGCCCTGGACAATCAGGTATCCACCAATGCCCATGATGCCAGTGCTGGCAAGGCCCAACAGAAATGTGGCCGAACTGGTAACCAGGCTGGTGGAGGTAAGGCTCTTTTTTACATTGAGGTATAGCTTTTCCACGCCTTCTTCAAAGGTCTTGATTTCTTGTTTTTCTGCATTAAATCCCTTGATCACCCGCACCCCACCGAGTGTCTCATTGAGGCGGCCGGTTACTTCGGCATTCAGTTTTCCCCGCTCTCTGAAAATGGGGCGAATGTACCCAAAGGCCTTTAAAGAGATCACCCCAAAAATGGAAACCGGCACCAACACGTAGAGTGTCATCATGGGGCTGATGTTGATCAGAAGGAACAGGGAAACAATGGCAGTAAGGAGACCTCCTACCAGCTGTACCAGTCCTGTACCCACGAGGTTTCTTACCCCTTCCACGTCCGTCATGATACGGGATACGAGCTCGCCGCTTTTGGTATTATCAAAAAATCGAACCGGCAAGTACATAATCTTTCGCTGTACCCTGACTCGCAGTTGAGAGATCAGGTGCTGAGCTTCTACGCTCAGTATGCGTGTCAGTAGAAAGGAAGTGATGGATTGCACCACAATGGCTCCGAGAATAGCCAACAGAAGTACTTTTAGCATTTCCATGTCACTCTTTGCGATCACATCGTCCATCAGGTATTTACTGGCTCCCGGCAATACCAGGCTGGCGGCCCGGCTGATCACAATCAATATCAGACCTACGCCAATGATCTTTCTTCTGGGCCATACGATGGTTTTGAACACATGGCTCAGTGTTACTTTGGATTTGCTCATAAAAGGAATTTAGGTAGGAAAGCGAAATGCTTCCAAAAAGGTTCTAAGATTCCTTCTACGGATATGTGATGAAAATGATTTCTTATCTCCCTGCTGGGATTGCTTCCTGATGAAAAGTTCCGGAAAAGGTGCGATTGATCCGCTGGCCCAAATAAGTGCTGTCCTGATCGTAGGCATAGATAATGCGTAAGTCGATGTCCGCGGAAATACGCCAGTTTCCGTTGCTGCGTGTTCCGGAGATTTTGCCGCCTTCTATGGTATTGCCCACGGCTTCCATACAGAAGCAGTATGGATAAAGCCTGATTTTCAATTGTCGAAGTTGGTCAGCACCTTCGTAGTGAAATTGCGTGGTGTTCGGAATCTGAAAATAAAGGGCCTCTGCGTATTCATCATCCATTACATTCTCTTTGTCCTCTGCCTGATGATATCGCAGAAACACTAGTGAATCTCCCGGGAGCACATAGGGGTGTTCTTCTATCAGCTTGGCATTCTGATAATACGTGTTTTCTGTTCGGGAGGGGTTGGTAAGGCATGCCGACAGCATGGTCAAACAAAGTAAGGGCAAAAGGGCTTTCATAGTTTTTAAATCTGTCTATCAGGACACGGGATCGCGTGGAAGGGTTGATGACGGGAGAAAAATATAAAGGAGGGGTTGGTTAAATTGAATTTTAGCTTAAATTCGCAATCCTTAAAGAGCAAAAGCATCAGGCTTGCGCTTAAACTCGAAAAAGGGGCATTAGCGCAGGTGGCCGGGTCGCGGAGACCAGAGCACCACGCTGATTCACTTTCTGATCAAAAAAAGGGGCATTAGCTCAGCTGGCTAGAGCACCACGCTGGCAGCGTGGGGGTCATCGGTTCGAATCCGATATGCTCCACTTTATTAAAACACCTAAGTAATTGTAGTTCAATGCTTGAGGTGTTTTTTTGTTTTAGCGAACCCCCTAGTTCCAGCAATTACTTTTGATCAAGCAATATTTGTGTTGGGCATCACTATATAGTTATATTTTGTAAAGTCGAATTAATGCGCTGTGGATTCAGAAAGGTAAGGGCGCAAAGGCGGGCGGGGCATCCAAGGCAAGTGTGAATCATTTTGACTCCAATAAAATTCCTAAAAAAGGCTGAAACACGATGAGTCAAAATGATTTTTTGCGTTGGTGCCTTTTCTTTTGCTTCGTTTTCTTTGGGCAAGCAAAGAAAATGAAGGGTAGTAGCAATCAGTCGGATTGCGCCACATGACGTGTGGGATCACTAATCCATATTGAATCAATCCCCACAGAAATTTCGTATGATTCATTACTTTTTAAAAGTCATCACCCAGTTCGATTGCTTTAGTGATATCAAACTTTTCTTGACATGTATAATCTAATATTTTACTGCCATCTCTTTTAAAAAATTCTGAGCTTGTTAAACGGCCTTACTTTATCACTCTCCTGAACTTCTTCACATTATTCATATAGTAGCTATCCATCAGGCTGGATTCTATCACTCCGCTCCGTGTGGAGGCATGCACAAACCTGATGTCATCCTTTTCCGCATAGGTGATCATGCCGGCGTGGTACCACTTTTCACCTTTTTGTTTAAACTTAAAATAAACAATGTCTCCTGGGCGGATGCTGTCCCAGGTTTTGCTGCTACCTATTTTGGATTGGTCTTTCGCCGTACGTGGCAGGGTTACATCGATGGTCTTGTAACAATTGTAAATCAACCCGGAGCAATCTATGCCGGATTTGGACATGCCCCCGTAACGATAGGGGGTGCCTATGTATCTTCTTCCCTCGGCGATTACCCGATCAATCTTTTTGGTCTTTTTCCGGTTTTGAGCCGAAATATTACTGACCATCAGAAGGCTAAAACTTGCGATAAAGAGGATTTTAAGAAAAGTACCGTTCATCCCTGTATGATTTCATGCTTTAGTCCATAAATTTAATGCCATATGTGCGGGATTACAGGAATTTTTGCATTTAACTCTGTCGGGAGAATCAATCTCGTGCATCTGGAAGCAGCCACAAGGCGCCTGGAAAAACGTGGCCCTGATGTTCATAACACCTGGTTTGATGAGGTGGCAGGGCTAGGGCACCGGCGGTTGTCCATCATTGACACCTCGGCCGCCGGTAATCAGCCCATGACGGATGCCTCCGGGCGCTATCACATTGTATTCAATGGGGAAATTTATAACTACAAGCACCTAAGGACTGAGCTTCAAAATGAAGGGTGTGTTTTCCATTCGGACAGCGACACGGAAGTGTTGCTCCAAGCCTATATCCGGTGGGGGCAGGAGGTGCTCCCCAGGCTGAATGGGTTCTTTACGTTTGCCATTTATGATCAAAAGGAGGAATTGCTTTTTCTGGCTCGGGACCGGCTTGGGATCAAGCCTCTGGTATATCATGTGGACGGTGATCGTTTGTTGTTTGCCTCCGAATTGAAGGCTCTGATGGCCTATGGTTTGGACAAACAAATCAACCGGGAAGCGTTACATCTCTTTTTTCAACTCACTTACATTCCGGCTCCTCTGTCCATACTGGAGGGAGTGAAAAAACTCCTGCCGGGTCATTACATGGTGGTACAACATGGAGCGGTGGAGATTAAAAAATTCTATGAATTTCCCTATCAGGAATCACCACCTATCCGAGGCCTGGCCGAAGCTAAACAGCAGTTGATTACGACGCTGCGAAAAGCAGTGACCGACAGGCTGGTAGCTGATGTGCCATTAGGCGCTTTTCTCAGCGGGGGCATCGATTCGTCAGTCATTGTGGCACTGGCCAGCGAGGAGGTCAAAGACCTGAAAACTTACAGCATAGGATTCAAAGACAACAAATACTTTGATGAAACGCACTATGCTCAGCTAGTGGCAGACAAATTTCAGACGGATCATCATGTATTTTCCCTGACCAATGATGACCTCCTGGCTGAGGTGCAAAATGTGGTGGATTATATAGATGAGCCTTTTGGCGATTCTTCGGCACTGCCAGTCTTTATTCTGAGCAAAGAGACCAGAAAGCACGTGACAGTAGCTCTCTCAGGAGATGGAGCGGATGAGATTTTTTCTGGATACAACAAGCACAGTGCCTGGCTCATGAGTCAGCAGACAAGTGCAAGAAACAGCCTGATTGCCTCACTGGGGGGGCTTTGGGAAAAGCTCCCAAAGTCAAGAAATCATAAGGTCACCGATACCATCAGGCAGCTTCACCGGTTTGCCAGTGCACAGAAAATGACCCTCAGGGAGCGGTACTGGTTTCTGGCCAGCTTTACTGATGATTTGCAGATAGGGAGGTTGCTGAAGTCTGATTATCAAACAGATCATATGTCTTTCAAGAATAACCTGCTCCAGCTTATGAGGGTGGGTGAATTGAATGAGGTGCTGGCGCTGGACTCACAGTTGGTTTTGCAGGGAGATATGCTCCCAAAAGTAGATATGATGTCCATGGCCAATGGCCTGGAGGTGAGGGTGCCATTTCTGGATCCGGCAGTGGTGGAGTTGGCTTTTTCTATGCACACAGATTTGAAGGCAACAAGTACTGGCAGGAAAATAGTGCTTAGGGAGGCCTTTCGCGAGGTTTTACCTGAGGAGTTATATCAGCGGCCTAAGCATGGGTTCGAAGTGCCTCTTCTGGATTGGTTTAAAGGCGCCCTGAAAGGGGAGCTGGAAAAAAAGGTATTTAACCGCGAAAAGATAGAAGCTCAGGCCATATTTGACTGGAATGAAATCGCCCGAATCAAAAAGAAGCTCTATTCTTTTGACCCGGGCGATACTCATATTTTGGTGTGGTGCCTGTTTGTCTTTCAAAACTGGCACGACCGTTATTTTAATGATTAAGCGGTCACTTCCTCACCCAGCCAGGACTTAAACATCCACATGGTTTTTTGCTGAGTATTGATGAGGGCAATCATCATATCCTCTGTTTCGTTATCGCCACATTCTACAGCCAGCGCCTTCACCACATTTTCCTGATCCACGAGCTGGCTCAGTTGTTCGTGAATGGCCGTAACAGTTGCTGTGTCGAGCGATACATTTTTATGCACACGAAGTTTTGAAGTGCTGAGATAATCATCAAACGCATGAAGCGGCGTGCCACCAATCGTCAAAATACGCTCGGCGATTTCATCAATAGAAGTCAAGGCCTCTGTGTACAGTTCCTCAAACTTTACATGTAGCTCAAAAAACCGCTTTCCTTTGATGTTCCAATGGAATCCGCGGGTGTTTTGATAGTAAATATGAAAGTCGCTGAGTAGTTGATTAAGTTCGATTATTAGTTTTTCTGAATTCATGATCTTTTTTTGTTTTTACTTACTTAGAATAACAAAAAGATCAAGGTTTTGTTCGGACTTTTCCCTGACAAAATAGTCCTCATGTGAGATAGAAAGAACCAGTTCGTCCGACTGGTTTTTGAGTTTATTTCGGTTTCGTCTATTGAGGATTTCATAGGGCTTTCTGAGCAGTGCCGCCGGGAGCCTGTATTGCAGGTCCAGGATGTCATACTTCATGATTTTCTGCACAGACTTGCGGTTGCGCTCATGGTATTCCATCACCTTTTCATTGCCCGCTATTCCTTTCATATCTACTGAGGAGAAATATTTTCCAGCCAGAGTGGCCAATTGATCTGCGGTATATTCCCGGATGTGCCATGGATTACGGCTCAGGGTCATTTTGATGTTGGGCGTAGATAGAATTGCTTTTCCTCCAGGCTTTAGGATGCGGTGGATTTCTGAAAGAAAAAGTTCATCCTGCTGAATGTGCTCGATCACCTGAAAACTTACCACCGTATCAAAACTATTATCCGGCAAATCGATGGGAGGAAAAACACCTGACTCAAAGCGCGCATTCTTGAATTTTCCACGTAATGTTTCAATAACTCCTTCAATTTTATCGAGTCCCAAATAACTATCTACTTTATTCAGAAGTAGGGATACGCCCCTGCCTTCGCCGCAGCCCAGTTCCAGCAAGTCTCCCGAAACCAGCGGCTCAGCTGCGTAATAAGCTTTTAGGAGCCTTTGATGGATGGGGTTGTCTGAGGGGATCTGGTCTGATGTGATCTCAGTAGTATATACACTCATGGCAATTTTTTTGGCAAAGAAACCAAATTATTACTTAACTTTTTTGCCTTATGCAGCGACAGAGAAGTGGTTTTCTTATTTTCCTTATTTGTCTGGCATCGGTTTCTCATGCTTTAGACCTTTCCAGAATTAACCTTGGCTTTCAATATGATCTCAGTGCCGGCATGACCATCAGTCATCGGGTGGTGGAGGTGAATGAAGGTGTGGCGGTTTATTTTAGGGTGAGCACCGATAGCCTGGGTGCATGGCAGAGTCATTTTCTTTTGCAGGAGAGATACAATTCACTCAAGCATGATACCCTGAGTAATTACACGCTGGATACACTGCAGATCAGTCTGTCTTCCGGATACTTTAAACTTACCCTGCCCCAGTCCTCAAAAGCATTGTTGCTCATCAGTATGGTGGACCTCAACAGAGGGCTGTACAGAATTGGAGATGTTAGGATTTCAACCCCTGTGGGGTTTACTCCAAACCTTCCGCTGGATGAGCGGGGCCTCCCAATTTTTGATAGTTATGTGACGGGTGAGAGCGTACGCATAGCAGGTGAAGTAGGCGAGCTCCATGCATACCAATACCTGGATGATTTTGGGTCGGCAGACCCACCCATGGGCCTCATGAAGCCTATAGCTCCCAGCCTGTCCATCGATAGTTCTTTTTATTTTGAAGGGGAGCTGGTCAGTATGGAGAACTACCACTTTTACCTCATTCAGGAGGATACCCTGGCTCAAACCGCCCTTACGCTGCTCAAGTGTCCTGCGTACTATCCGGAGTTCAAGCGATTGGATGAACTGATTGGTCCGCTTACATACATCACCACTCCTACGGAGCTCAAGGCCATCAGTGATAGTCAAAGTAAAAAGATTTTTGAAAATTTCTGGCTCAATACCTACGGGACCAAGTTTAGAGCGAAAAATGCCATTCGTGTCTTCTACAAGCAGGTGGAAGATGCTAACAGACTTTTCACGGATTACAAGCAGGGATGGAAAACTGACCGGGGGATGATCTACATCATCTTTGGTCTTCCAGATCAGGTCTTCCGCAATGAAAGCACAGAGGTCTGGAAATATAATGACGGCCCTGAATTTGAATTCATCAGGATTTCAACTCTCTTTACACCCACAATGTATACCTTGAAGCGTGACCGCCAGTATGAGCGGCTGTGGTATTCACAGGTAGGGGATCTCAGAAAAGGCTTATAAATGGAAGTAAAGAAAAATGAACATATGATCTATGGCATACGGGCTGTCATAGAAACCATCCATGCAGGAAAGGATCTTGAGAAAGTGTTCATTCAGAAGGGGTTGAAAGGGGATCTGGCGAAAGAGCTTCAGGGGCTTATTCATGGGAGACAGATTCCACTCTCCACGGTGCCTGTAGAAAAAATCAACAGTTTTACCCGTAAAAACCATCAGGGAGTGGTGGCCTTTTTGTCTCCTGTACAATACCACAAAATAGACCATGTGCTGCCTGCCGTATTTGAAAACAGACGTGTGCCTCTTATCCTTATACTGGATAGGGTTACGGATGTCAGAAATTTTGGAGGGATTGCCCGTACTGCTGAGTGCATGGGTGTGGATGCCATACTGATCCCTACCAAAAACAGTGCTCAAATCAATGCGGATGCCATCAAGACGTCAGCCGGAGCACTCAATTTTATTCCCGTGTGCAGAGAGGCCAATCTGAAAGAAGCCATCCAGTTCTTAAAGGACTCTGGGCTTCAGATAGTGGCCAGTACTGAGAAAGCAGAGTCTTACTTTCAGGATATCGATTTGATGGTACCCACGGCCATCATAGTGGGTTCTGAAGATGAGGGAATTTCATCTGCCTACCTGGCCATGGCCGATAAACAGGTGAAAATCCCTATCAGTGGAGAAATAGCTTCGCTAAATGTGTCAGTGGCTGCCGCCATGGCTCTGTACGAAGTAAATAGGCAAAGGCTTATATAAACTTCTCGCCTTTTTCCATTTTCACATCGGTGACAAACCGCCTGAAAATACCCGAATCTTCCTTTTTGCAGATCAGGAGTACATCCTCAAAGTCAGCAACGAGGTAGCCTTCCAGTCCCTGGGCTACGATCACACGATTGGTTTCGCTGAGAATGTAATTATCCTTAGAGTCGTAAGTGATCACATTACCCTCTATTACGTTTTCGTTCTCATCTTTGGTCTTGATTTCGTGCAGGGCATTCCATGAGCCCAGATCGGACCACCCAAAATCCCCCAAAACCACATATACACTGTCCGACTTCTCCATGATGGCATAATCTATGGAGTTGCTTTTGGAGAGCGAATAAGCCGATTTGATAAACTTCGGCTCATCGGGAGTATAGTAAATGCCAGAACCTTCCTCAAAAGTTTCCGCCAGCTCGGGCTGATACGTTTCAAAAGCATTGATGATGGCCGTGACACTCCACACAAAAATGCCGGCATTCCATACAAAATCGCCGCTAGCAATGAATTTCTCAGCCAGTTCTAGTTCGGGCTTTTCAGTGAAAGTCTTTACCTTCTTGATTTCTTCGTCGGATTCTTCAAACTGGATATAACCGTATCCGGTTTCAGGTCTGTGGGGCTCTATGCCTATAGTAAACAGACGTTCATCGTCTGCGTGGTCCACTGCCTGCCCAATCACCTCCACAAAAGCTGCTTCTTTAAAGATGACATGATCGGATGGCAAAATGACCATTACGCCATTAGGATCTTTTTCTTTGATTTTATAGGCAGCGTAGGCAATGCAAGGGGCTGTATTTCGTTTGGAGGGCTCGAGAAGTATATTCTCGCTGGGTAGCTCAGGTAGCTGCTCGGCAAGAAGATCTTTGTATATTTCGTTGGAAACCACCCAGATATTTTCAGAGGGTACAGTTTCCTTAAACCGGTCAAAGGTCATTTGAAGCAAAGTTCTGCCTGTTCCCAAAACATCTAGAAATTGTTTTGGTTTATTATTGCGGCTGTAAGGCCAAAACCTTGTTCCTGTACCACCTGCCATAATCACTACATGGATATTCTTGTTCATGTTGACTGTTGCTGAAATTAATGCTTTCTGGATTATTTTCGACAAATATAGACCAATGCTACAACCTGCACAGCAGTGTCTCTCGTCTATTGAATATCTGAGGGCCATTGGTGCGGCAAATACCAATATTTTTATTAATTTATACATCCCTTGAACGAAGAGGATATAGATGGAGACCGGAATCGATTATAAACTTAAGGAAACACTGAAGCGTGTTTTCGGCTACAATACCTTCAGAGGCACTCAGGAGGAAATCATCCAGCATGTAATGGATGGGAAAAATACTTTTGTCATTATGCCCACAGGGGCTGGAAAGTCACTGTGCTATCAGCTTCCGGCTATTGTGAAGGAAGGTACAGCCATAGTCATTTCACCTCTGATCGCTTTGATGAAAAATCAGGTGGATCAAATGAATGCAGTAGGGATTAATGCCAGATTTCTCAATAGTACCCTGAATAAGGGGGAAATGACCAGGGTAAAGAAGGAGACCCTGGCTGGTGATGTGAAGTTGCTCTATGTGGCGCCAGAGTCTCTTACCAAGGAAAGCAACATAGAGTTTCTGCACAAAGCCAATATTTCGTTTGTTGCCGTGGATGAAGCCCACTGTATCTCAGAGTGGGGTCACGACTTCAGGCCCGAGTATCGAAAAATCAAGTCCATCATTAAAAGCTTCGGTGATATTCCGATTGTGGCGCTCACCGCCACGGCCACTCCCAAGGTGCAGTTGGATATTCAGAAGAACCTTGAAATAGAAGAAGCAGAGGTCTTCCAAAGCTCATTTAACCGAACCAACCTCATCTACGAGGTGAAGCCCAAGAAGCAAGCAAAAAAACAGCTTATCAGAATCGTAAAAGAGCATAAGGGCGAATCCGGGATTGTTTACTGCCTGAGCAGAAAAAAGGTGGAGGAAATCGCGGAGTTTCTAAAAGTAAACGGTGTGAATGTGGCACCATACCATGCAGGCATGGATGGAAATGTGCGAATGAAAAACCAGGACGCATTTCTTAATGAAGACGTGGACGTGATCGTAGCCACGATAGCCTTCGGTATGGGTATAGATAAACCCGATGTTCGTTTTGTGGTGCACTATGATGTGCCCAAGTCCATCGAGGGGTACTATCAGGAAACAGGCAGGGCCGGTAGAGACGGTATCATGAGTAAAGTGGTCATGTTCTACAGCTACAATGATATCCTGAAACTCGAAAAGTTCAACAAGGATAAGCCAGTTACTGAAAGAGAGAACTCTAAGTACCTGCTGGAGGAAATGGCGCTATATGCAGAGTCTGCGGTATGTCGCCGCAAGCAATTGCTGCATTATTTTGGAGAGGAGTACCACGTAGAGAACTGTGAAAACTGTGACAATTGCCTCCATCAGAGAGAGCACTTTGATGGGCAAGACTATGTGAAAAAGGTGATAGAGTCAGTGTCACAGACAGAAGAGCGGTTTAATCTCGACCACCTGAGTAAGGTGCTACTGGGCATCAAGTCTGAGCACGTACTGAGTTACAACCATCACAAACTTAAAATCTTCGGTGCGGGCAAGAGCAATGATGAGCACTTCTGGAAGTCCATCATCAGACAGACTCTGTTGAATGAGTTTATTTGTAAAGACATTGATAATCCCGGCGTATTCAAGCTCACCCCAAAGGGGGTGGAATTTATGCTGGATCCTTATCCGGTAGACCTGGTCAAAGACCATGAATACGAAACTGAGGGAGAGGAAGAAGAAATAGAAAAGGAGACCATTAATACCACGGCGTATGATAAGGTGCTCTTTGATATGATCAAAAATCTGAGGAAGAAGGTAGCCAAGCAGAAGGATCTTCCACCTTACGTTATTTTTCAGGATCCTTCAATGGAGGAGATGGCCACGCTTTATCCCACCACCATGGATGACCTCATCAAGATTGTGGGTGTCGGGGAAAGCAAAGCCCGCAAATTCGGAAAGCCGTTTTTGGAGATGATTGAAAAATATGTTGAGGAAAACGACATTATCACCGCATCAGATGTGCTGGTGAAGTCGTCTGGCGTCAAATCCAAGAACAAGATTTTTATCATCCAGCAGATTGACCTGAAGATAGACCTGGAAGATATAGCCGAGTCAAAGGAGATGAAATATGAGCAGCTCATACGTGAAATTGAAAACATTTGCTTCGGAGGCACCAAACTCAATCTCAATTACTACATCGATCAGCTGCTGGATGACGAGCGTCAGGAGGATATCATCGATTATTTCATGAATGCAGAGTCTGATAGCATTGAAGATGCCATGGAAGAGTTGCGCGATTTCTATTCCGAGGATGAAGTGAGACTCATGCGAATCAAATTCATGTCAGAACATGCGCATTAATCCTTAATAACGCCACAAAATTAATTTAGACCGTCTATTTTTGGGCGGTCTTTTTTTTGACAAAATCAAAATATCCAATGAATATACTTGTGATTGGCTCAGGTGGGAGAGAACATGCCATGGTCTGGAAGATCCGGCAAAGTGCTAAATGTGATGAGCTTTTCGTGGCGCCCGGCAATGGAGGCACACATGATCTGGCCACTAACCTTTATATCAGCGTAGAGGATCATGATGGCATCAAAGCGGCTATATTGGAAAAGCATATCGATTTGGTGGTGATAGGTCCGGAAGTGCCTCTGGTAAATGGTCTGGTGGATGACCTGAAAAATGACCCTGCTTGCAAGGATTTGTTGATTGTGGGGCCAGGTCGAAATGGGGCCATCCTGGAAGGGAGCAAGGAGTTTGCCAAGGATTTCATGAAAAAATACGGAGTGCCAACGGCTGCTGCTGAAGTATTTGACCAATCGAACATACAGGAGGGATATCAGTTTCTGGAAAAACTTAAGCCTCCGTATGTACTCAAAGCGGATGGTTTGGCTGCGGGTAAAGGGGTATTGATCACGGAGAGCATCGATGAGGCTAAACAGAATCTGGATGATTTGATCATCAACAAGAAGTTTGGCGATGCCAGCGCCAAGGTGCTGGTAGAGGAGTTTCTCCCGGGGATAGAGGTTTCAGTATTTGTGCTAACAGACGGAAAGGATTACCTCATACTTCCTGAGGCCAAAGATTATAAGCGCATAGGAGAGAAGGATTCAGGACCTAACACAGGGGGGATGGGCGCCATCTCACCAGTTATCTTTGCGGATAAGGATTTTATGAAAAGGGTGGAGGATGAAGTGGTGAAGCCTACTATTGAGGGCATCAGAAAGGAGCAAATGGATTACACTGGTTTTGTCTTTATAGGGCTGATGAACAGTGGCGGCGTACCTAAGGTGATTGAGTACAATGTGCGGATGGGAGATCCTGAAACGGAGGTAGTCCTGCCGCGGATTAAATCTGATTTTGTGAGTCTTCTCGAGGCTGCAGCACGCGGCACTCTTGCTAGTCAAAAGCTTGAGGTGGAGCCCTTCACCGCGGCCACCGTGATGCTCGTGGCTGGAGGATACCCCGATGCCTATGAGAAGGGAAAGGAAATATCATTTACAGATTCGATGAAATCCGTGATCACGTTTCATGCCGGCACCAGAAAAGTGCAGGACAAACTGGTGACAAACGGGGGGCGTGTAATGGCCCTGACAGGACTTGGTAAGAACATGGGGGAGGCACTTAGTCATTGCTACAAAGCGGCTGAGCATGTCAAATGGGAAGGGATTAATTTCCGTTCAGATATTGGATTTGATTTACAAGAGTTGGGTCAGTAGATTTTAGCAAAAATCTACCTAGCTTTGAAAAGTCAATGGTAAAATTATCAGGCCAATATTTTGGTTTCCTGTGATTTTACTTCTTTAATGCCAAAGTGGCGAAATTGGTAGACGCGCACGTTTCAGGGACGTGTGAGCTTACGCTCGTGCGGGTTCGACTCCCGCCTTTGGCACAAAACTTTCCCACTGCTTTGAAGTGTTGATGCTTCAAAACTTAGATCTTTCACTTGTTCGTTATATTTGGTATTTTAACCTAAATAATTCAAACCATGGGATGTGCATCGTGTAGTACGGCTGGCAGTGAGGATGGAGTGGCCTTAGGTTGTAATAACAATGGCGGCTGCAGTACTGGCGGCTGCAATAAAATGAACGTGTTTGACTGGCTTTCCAATATGGAAGATCCTATAGTCAGTGATTTCAATATAGTGGAAGTCCGGTTCAAGAACGGACGCAAAGAATTCTTCACGAATAATAATCATTTAAACCTGACTACCGGCGATGCTGTGGTAGTGGATGTGCCGAATGGTCATCATATCGGTCACGTGTCCCTGCAGGGGGAGCTGGTGCGTCTTCAGATGAAGAAGCGTAGCGTAGAAGAAAACGAAGAAATCAAAAACATTTACCGCATAGCTTCCCAGCGCGACATTGATAAGTACCGGGAAGTGAAAAAGCGCGAAATGCCCACGCTCTATCGCACCCGTCAGATCATCGAGGACCTCAAGATCGGCATGAAACTGACCGATGTGGAGTATCAGGCAGATAACACCAAAGCCACTTTTTACTATTCCGCAGAAGAGCGGGTTGATTTCAGAGAGCTGATCAAATTGCTGGCCGGCGAATTCAAAATTCGTGTGGAGATGCGTCAGATTAGCCTGCGCCAGGAGGCCGGAAGGCTTGGCGGTATCGGCTCCTGTGGCCGGGAGCTTTGTTGCTCTACGTGGCTAGGCGACTTTAAGAGTGTAAGCACCCAGGCAGCACGGTATCAGAACCTTTCATTGAATCCGAGTAAACTTTCAGGTCAATGCGGACGTCTCAAGTGCTGCCTGAACTATGAGCTGGATACCTACATGGAGGCGCTCAAGGATATTCCGGAAGTGGAAAAGCCCCTGGAAACAGCCAAAGGGAGGGCCAAACTTCAAAAGACTGATATATTCAGGAAAATCATGTGGTTTGGGTACGATGATGAAAACACCTGGTATCCACTGGATGTGAAACGGGTGAATGAGATCCTGGAATTGAACAAAGCCGGAAAGAAACCTGTGACCCTGGCTGAGGATGTGGTGGAAGTGGTGAAAGATGACGTAGGGTTGAATAGTGACCTGGTGGCCATGGATAGAAAATTCTCCAAAGGAGATCCAAAATCTAAAGGGAAGAACAAAAAGCGCAAGTTCAATAAGAATAAAAACAAGAACAAGAACCGAAAGAATCGTCCCAATAATCAGAATAAACCATCATGATAAAATCGATTTGGCTGCTCATTCCGGTAGCCCTATTGCTGGCATGTGATCCCGATCGAGTGTTTGAAGAAAACAAGAACCTTGAAGAGGCCTATTGGCATAAAGATTCGCTGGTGACCTTTGAGTTTGATGTACCCGCTGCTGATCGCAAGTACGACCTCTATGCTAACATTAGGAATGCCCAGCACTTCCCTTTTTACAATTTGTACTACCAGTACACCCTTTCTGACTCGTCTGGGGTAGTGCTTGCTCAGGAGTTAAAGAACATTAATCTTTTCGATCCAAAAACGGGAGAACCCTATGGAAGCGGTTTGGGTGATCTTTTCGATCACAGACAGTTGCTGCTTTCGGCTTATGACTTCCCGGCCCAGGGCAAGTACACGCTCACCTTTGAGCAATACATGCGACAGGATAGTCTGGCGCTGATTATGTCAGTAGGGGCCAGACTTGAGCAGGTTACAGGGCAATAGACTTACTCTTCCATTCGGTGAATAAACTTCTCCAGTTTTTCCTGAGCTTGAGAACGGTTGATCCAAAATTCTCTGCTGTAAAACTGTAAAAACGGCCAGCCTTTCTCTACGAAATGAGTTTGGCGGTAACTATGTGCTTCCTTGGCCGATAGGGTATCATAAAAAAGATCATCATCCGTGAGAATCAGGCCTTGGTTCCGGTCGTTCATTTTTACCGTCAGGTCCGCAAAGGGCAGGCTCTTCTCCAGGATGGCGGTACTTTCCGTATGCGTGAGTCTGTTTCTTAGGTACCAGCTTTGATGGTGGTTGGTGTCTTCCTGGCTTTCGGGTTGCCACTGGCCATCACTCACGTTTTTGGCATATTCCAGATAGGCTTTTAGCAGTTTCGGGCCTGGGTTGACGGTTTGCTCGGTGTGGAGCTGATGGGGAAGCAGGCTGGTGATGACGTAGATCGCTTCACGTGCGCGGGTGATGGCCACGTTTAGCCTGTTTTCGCCTCCGGCCTGATTGAGTGAACCAAAGCGGAGCTGTAGGTTGCCTTTCAGATCAGGGGCATAGGCCGTACTGAATATGATGATGTCGCGCTCATCTCCCTGCACATTTTCTATGTTCTTGACAAAGAGCGAATCCGGGATGGTAAGTTCGGATGCGTCTTGTTTCTGCTCTACCAAATCCAAAATGAGCCCTTGCTGATTGTTGTTGAAGGTGACTATACCAATGGATTTATCAGGGTGAGATTGATTGAGTTTTTTCAAGAGCGCTATCACAGCCTCTGCTTCTTCCTGGTTGGTGTTGTTTTTCCAGGTACCATTTTGTTTTAAATAGTGGATGTTGGGCTTCCCATTTTTGGCCAGATGATAGTCGGGGAGTAGCTTGAGCTTGCCATTGTAGAAGTGATGATTGGAAAACTCGATCAACTCCAATGACCTGCTACGGTAGTGACCTCTCAGGCTTACCTCTGTCAGGTACTGTTTGGCCAGACCCAGCAGAGAATCCACCTCCAACTCTGGCGCATCGTCAGACTCGTCTTCCCATCGTACCCGGTAGAGGTCGTTGGGCTGAAGCTGCCTATCATCACCCACTATGACCACTTGTCTGCCGCGGTACATGGCCGGGATGCCCCGCTCAGCAAAGCACTGAGACGCTTCGTCAAAAATAACCAGGTCGAAAGTCTCAGCCATAGGGAAAATAGCCGATGCGGACTCTGGAGAAGCCAGCCAGCATGGGAGCAGGGAGAATACCTCTTCATGAAACTGTGAAATGACCCTTCGTATAGGCCAGATTTTCCTTTTCTTGGTGACCTGATGATACAGATCCTTGTAGGTTACCAGATTATTGAGCCTGTTATATTCCAGGTTTTCATAGGTTCGTTCCCGTGACTTGAGCAGTAGTATTTCTTTACTGATGCTCATTTTGTCTTCAATGGCCTGCTGTAGCTCCTGTGTGAGGTGGTCAATCTTGAAGGAAGAAACAGCCCTCAAAATGGGGTATTTGGTTTCAATGTGATCGATCCAGGCCAGGGCGAGACTGTTTTCAAAAAGACTGATCACTTTTTGCTTGTCCTCATGATCTCTGTCCACGAGTTCTGAAATGATTTTTTCTTCCTCTCTGGTAAACCCTCCTTTCAGCTTGTGATACTCCACCAACGCATCAAAATCCTCAGTGAGTTGCTTTTGAATGATTTCCACCCGCTCCTTGCCGAGGAGGATACTGCGTACCTGCTTTTCAGAAATGTATTTGGCCCACCGTTGGAGTTGCAGAGGGATCTTTTCAAGGAACGAGAGGAGCGCCCCGAGAGCGGAAATATAGGATCCACGATCCACTGTTTTGGATGGGATAAACTGTGTGATGGTTCTCACAGCTCGGGTCAGCTGTATACATTTTAGCCCCAGTTTTTGGTAAAAAAACCAATTCTGGATGTCAATTTTCCGAAAGGTTTTGGGAAATTCTATAAGCCAAGGGGTTTTCTCTATTTTGGTGACAATGTGCTCATAGTTGAGTCGGTTGTCAATGCGTTTCAGAAGAATCTCAAATCCCTCCCGGTTGCTCTTGAGCTCGTTCGCTACCAGCACACGGGTGATGAAAATTTTGTCTGCTGAAAAGAGTCGCCACCTGATCCAGCTAAACAGGTTTTTTCGGGCACGTATGGCGTGCTCCAGCGCTTCCTGAAAGCGACCGAGTTCACTTGAGGCCAGCGAAACCTCAGGTCCGTCCCCTTTAAAACACTGCAGCATGGTTCGTTCCAGATTGGAGAGCCATAGCGGGTCTTCATCCGGATCAAACTCCATCATGTGCTTATAATACTGGAACACGGTCTCGTTATCCAGGTTGGTACGCAGCATGCTGAGGTCTTGCTGATGGGATAGGAAATGCAGGCAGGTTTCAAAGTCAAGGGCCAGTACGGCAAATTGGAGCGATTCAGTTTTTAGTCTGAGCTCAAACTCGGGAATCTCTTCCAGGAGCGCCTTGATCTTGACAAAGTCCTGACTTGTGAAGGTGGCAAAAGAGGGCCCAGAGATCCAGAAATGTGGTTTTTTTTCAAATTTCTGATAGTAATCGAGAAACCGTGAAAGTCGGCTGATAAACTCGGGGGCATGCTGGTAATCAAATTGTCGATATTGCTGATTGAGGGAAAAAGAAGGCTGCTCGGGATCTGATGTGAGGTAAAGTTCTTTTACCGACTTTCCACATTCAGATTCATCGAAAAGGGCCGTTTTGAACTCCTCCAACTCTTCTGTGGTCTGATCGATTTTTCTACTGGCCTGCAGGAAGTTACGCTCCAGGTGGATGGCATCCAGGCCATTGTTTTTTTGGCGGTATTCATCCAGACTGTCCACCTGTCTGGCGATTTGCCCGAAAATATCTTTCCGATCATTTTTGAAATCATGGACCAGGCCGATGAAGTCATGGAGCTCCTGCTGCTGCAGGCGGGCATACACCACATCCAGCGCCGCTTTTTTCTGGCAGACCAACAGCACGTTTTTTCCTCTGGCGATAAAGTCACTGATCAGGTTGCAGATAAGCTGAGACTTGCCTGTACCCGGAGGGCCTTGCACGGTGAGGGAATTGCCGTTTTTGATCAGTTTGAGTGCATACTCCTGCGAGGCATCCATCTCAAACGGCGTGAAGGTGGTCTCTTCCTTTACCTGATCGGAAAAGCGAATGTTTTGAGAAGCCTCCGGATCCTCTTTGATTCGGGAGGTAAAGAAGTCCGATAGATCCGTGGTTTTCGGATTTTCCAGTAATTTGACGTAGTCCGGTACCAGGTAGGAGCCCGCCTGTGGGAAAATGCCCAGGACAGCTTCTGGATGTAGTTTTAACTCACCATTTTTTTGATCTGTTTCGAAATCCGTTTTTTTGTAGTTGACAAAGGGGAGTAACTTATCCAGAAAATTTTCCTGATTGAAGTTTAATTCCAGATTGCTCTCCTTCAATATTCCGTAGAGCTCCGTGCGGTACACAGTGCTGTCCCGGTCCAGATCGGTCAGCACAGATTCAATTAATTCCTCGTCCAGAGAGGCTTTATTGTAATATGCATAGCTGAGCAGAAAGGTTTTGTTGAAGGTGATGTTTACATCCTTGCGTTGCTCCAGGTGCCAGCCGTTAGGGCCGCGACTCAAAGACACCGGGAAGAAAATGAGTGGGCACCTGACCAGGGTTCCATCACTGAATTTACCCCGGACGAATGGCCACCCAACATAAAGGTCCCGGGCCCCTCGCTCCTGAAAGATAAACTGTTCTATTCGCTGAATTTTTCTGAGTTTCTGGCTGGTAGTGTTGACAGACTTATCTCTCGCATCAAATTCATCGCAGAGTTTGATGCGCTCTTTTTGACCTATGAGTGCTTCAATCACACTGAAGCTGGGTTCATTATTGGCAAAATCCAGATCGTGAATGTCGAGAAACTGATCCGAGATCAACCTAAGGAGGAGTAGTGATCGATTGTTTCCGGACAGATTGGTGAGCCTACGTAAGTAAGATTGTAGAATTTTCTCCATAAGGTGTCCTTCACGGATTAGGTGAAAGATAGGGATATATTTTTTGATATAAACTGTCGCTGAGAATCTTTATGGGTTTTATCTGACTGACAGAATCTAAATGTCCCTGCTGCTTGCGGAAACTTACAATGGCCCTTGCCAGATTGTAATCGATGTAGGGATGTGTGTAGAGGTGTTTGAGCGAATCGGTATTAATGTTGATTTTTCTCACCTCTCCGGTGAAAATAGCCAGATGCGATAGCTTGTTGATGACCTCCGGGTCAAGGCCGTAAACCTCACGCAGCTGATCGTTCGAGTGGAATCCACCGAGTTTATCTCGAAAAGTGACGATTCGCTCAGAGAGCACAGGGCCTATTCCCCGGACAGTCTGTAAATCAGCTGCTGTTGCGCGGTTAATGTCGAACCTTTTCTTACTTTCAGTAACCTTTTCTACGGGTACTATTTTCGATTCTTTGGGAGCGATCACCTCCGGGAGCTGGATTTTCGACCACAGCGCCTGCACACGCTCTTCTGAGATGCCGTATATTTTAGAGAGGTCACTTTTCACCTTAAAGGACCCGCCATGTTCACGATAGTTGATTAGGTTAGTGGAGGCTTTTTCGGAAAACCCCAAGGAGATAAGGTCTTGTAGGGAGGCCGTGTTAGGGTCAAAGGGGAAGGATTTGGGTTCCACGATAGGGGAGGTGATTTCCGGACTTTTAAATTCTTTCAGCTCCAAAAAGGATTCCAGCTCTTCTCCCCACTGGCGCAAAGATTCTTGGTCAGCAGTGAAACTTTCTTTGTCCGATCGCGATTCAATGAGATAGATTTTGGGTAGTACGGCTGCCAGAAAGGTGACGAGAATCAAAACGAGGGTGCCATTGGCTTCAGATTTCGAAAAGCCAAGCGTGTCAATTATCCACTGTCTGATAAATCTGATCATTGACCGGTGTTTACAAACAAGAATAATAGATTTTTATGATAAATGTCATGTGGTTAATAACGCATCGTGCCTTATTTTTGCAAACACTTGAAATTTTCACGAAAAAGTAAAGTAGCGTAAAGGATAGATGCAGAGACATTTTAAGGCAGTAGGGATATCTTATAAAAACACTCCGTTGGAGGTGAGAGAGTCCGTGGCTTTTGATGAGCCGCAGACAAGGCGTTTTCTGGTTCAGCTCAAGGAGATGTTGAGTGTGGATGAGGCGTTGGTGCTTTCCACCTGCAATCGAACAGAGATCTACTATTTTGCTTCCGAGAATCTAAACAAAGAAATCAGCGGGTTGGTGGATGTGTTTCATGGTATTTCTACTACCGCACCATCAGCCGGATATTTCAAACCGTTCACTCATCGGGAGGCGGTTCGGCATTTGTTTGAGGTGGCGCTTGGCCTTCAGTCAATGGTCCTAGGGGATATCCAGATCACCAATCAGGTAAAGAAAGCTTATCAGTGGGCGGCTGATGAAAACATGGCGGGTCCATTTTTACATCGCCTGCTCCATACCATATTTTATACGAACAAGCGGGTAGTTCAGGAAACTGCCTTTCACGACGGAACAGCTTCTGTGGCTTCTGCTGCCGCCAGCGTGGCTGAGAAGTTTATGGTCAATTATACCGCTCCCAAAGTGGCCATTGTGGGAATGGGAGAAATCGGTCAGAATGTGGCTGAAAACCTCAAAGGGGTGAATGCGGAGATCACGCTCCTGAACCGGACTTTCTCTACAGCAGAGGCTAAGGCTGCTGAGCTGGATTATCTGGCCAGGCCGTTTGAAGAGTTGGACGCGGTGTTAAAAGACGCGCACGTGATCATCAGTGCGGTGCAGACTCCCAGTCCAATTATCCATGCAGCGCACCTCTCAGAAAACTCTCATCCCAAATTGCTGATAGATCTTTCGGTACCCAGAAGTATTGCCGAGGATGTGGAATCCGTATCCGGTGTGCTGCTCTACAACGTGGATCAGCTTCAGGAGCGAGCCTCAGAAGCTCTTGAGAAGCGAAAATCTGCAGTAGCTCTGGTGAGCGCCATTGTCACTGAGAGTATCGCTGAGTTTGACAACTGGTCACAGGAGATGGAAGTATCTCCTACCATCAAGAAATTCAAGCAGGCTCTGGAGGACATCAGAAAGCAAGAGCTGGCCAGATATACTGACAAGGTAGATGAGGCACAGGCCAAGCTTCTCGATAAAGCCACCAAGAACATGATCCAGAAAGTGATCAAGCTCCCGGTGTTGCAACTAAAAGCGGCTTGCAAACGGGGTGAAGCTGATTCTATGGTGGGGCTCCTCAATGATCTTTTCAATCTCGAAAAGGAAGAAACCAAAGATTCCGAGTAGTCATCTAGCTTTACCTTCTCTATATTTGAGCATGCGTAAATCCTACGTTTTTTTGGCTCTGTTTTTTTCTGGCTTGGCTGGTTTTGCGGGCGAGTTGCGCATCATCACATCTGGTGGTTTGCAGGGTGTGGCCAATGATCAGGGTCAGGTGGTAGTGCCAGCAATCTATGAGAAGCTGGGCTGGTCCAATGGGCAAAGTGATATCACGAGCGAGTCTATCGGATATTTTGAAAATGGGAAGTGGGGACTCATCAATATTAAGACTACCAAGCTCACCAATGCCAGATACACCACGCTGGAGCCTTTTAATGATTTGCTTTTCGAGGCAGGGATAGCCGGAAAATTCACCAATATTATTTTCCGTGGGTTGATTGACAGCAAGTCCCAAGTGCATCTCGATTTCAAGTACTACACCATTGATGATTTGGGAGATCACCGGCTACTCGTGTCAGAGTACGTCACCGGAGGTGAGTTGCGCTTTGGCGTGTATACAGATCAAAATGAAAGATTGATTGCCCCGGAGTATGCTTCCATAGATCGGGAAGGGAATTACATTTTGGCGAGAAACAAGGCCCGTAAAGCGAGAATCTATAACCTGAACGGTCAGGTGGTACTGCCCGTATGGGTGGATGAGGTAAAGCCCACCTCGGAGGGCCTGGTGGTTATCAATGAGGGGTATCAGGGTTTTCTTGATCATCACGGCAAGTTGATCCATGAGCTTACTTACAAGTCAGTTGAGGATTTGGTGAAGTTTCCCCGCTGGGAAGTGAAAAAGCTGAATGGCGCTGAGCAACGATTTTTTCTCTGTGATTCTTTGAGTTACGATTATGAAACGGACTTACTTATCGCCCATGTGAACAATGCCGAACACATGCTGGGTGCTAGCGAGACACTCTTTCAGGATCAGCAACATGGCCTAAAGTACATCAGCAACGGTTTCTTGGTGACACGCAATAAGTACCTCCAGACCTGGGGGATTTACAAGACAGATGGTCGTGAAGTGGCCATAGGGTTTGATTCAGTCGCTGTGGATGCTGATTATTTTTATGCAAAATCAGGGGCTAGCTGGGATGTGTACAATCTTTTTGGCAGGAAGATCAATGACCGACCTTTTCAGCAGGTGAGGAGCTCTCAGGAGCGCCATGTGCCGGTCAGGAAAAATGATTATTGGGGCTGGGTAGATTTTCAGGGTGAGCAGCTCATTAATTATCACTTTGAGGATGTTATACCCACCACTAATCCGGGCCATTTTATGGCTAAAAACTATGGCAGATGGGGCGTGAGTGGCTTTGACGATGAGTGGCTGATCATGCCTCAGTATGACAGTGTTTATGCCTATCAATCGTTCTATTTGGCCGAAAGAGGCTTTGCCACTCATGTGTATAGCCTGGGTGGGAAGTTGTTGTATGAGTTGCCATATACACTGATGCCGGGAGATTTTCTGGCTGTGCAGGACTCTGCCAGTGTGGGAGCTGTGACTGATCAGGGGTACTATATTTATCCCGAATATGATGAGGTGAGTCGGCATGGTGAGTTTTTTGAATTGAGAAAAGGTACCATCACGGGGCTCATTTCCGGGACGGGGCGGGTGCTCTTAGGCCCAAAAGATGCGGTGGAGGATGTGCTTTCTTATTCAGAAGGGTACTTCCATATCATCAAGGATGGGAAGCACGGTTTTGTAGATGAGAACGGAAAACTCAGGATTGCTAACCGGTATGACTCGGCGCAATATTATCATGAAGGGCTGGCCCCGGTAAAATTGCTGGGGAAATGGGGTTTTGTAGACCCCGCCGAGAACTTGGTCATTCAGCCGTTTTACAGATACTCCAGCGTGTTTGATCATGGTCTGGCTGTGATTCAGTCGGGTGAGCATTTTGGAATTATCAATCAGGAAGGGGAAGAAGTGATAGCCCCTGTATGGAAGTACATCGAGCGCCTCACCACTGGCAATTACAGGATCACAGACTGGGATATGAAAATGGGTCTGGTTGATGCCAATGGTAAATTTATTGTACGTCCCAATTATGGGTCCATAGAAGATACCGATCAGGCACTCATCATAGCCGGCCGATCTGGTAAAAAAGGAGTCCTGGACTACTCAGGGTTTACTAAAGTACCGTTCGACTACCAACAGATACAGATTGTTGGAGATTACTTGTTATTGAGGAAATAACCGTGATTTAGACCACTTTCAAAAAGATCAGATCATCCTCACCAAAATATTGGGTGGCCATTTCGCAAAGATTTTCAGGTTGTACAGTGTCCAGCGTATCCAGGAAATTGTAAAAGTATTGCTCGGTAAGCCCGGCCTGTTTCAGGCCTTTGATCATTTCATGTGAGCTAAAAGGGGAATCGAACGAATTAAGAAACTTACCTTTCATGTAGTTGACCACCATTTTGAATTCCTCTGCGGTGGGTGTCTCACTTTTCAGTCGGCTGATTTCTTTGAGGATCTCCTGATGAGCCAACTCGGTTTTCTCACGGAGAATCTCTGAGCTGATGGTCCAGTAGGATGCATTTTGTAAATGGACGAGGCTGGAGTGAATTCCGTAAGTCAGCCCTTTTTTCTCCCGAATATTTTTCATCAGGCGTGAGCCAAAAAAACCTCCAAGTAGCTCATTGGTGATCTTTAGCAAGTGAATGTCTGGGTGAGTCCGGTCAATCATGACCTTGCCCAGGCGGATACTGGCCTGTGTGCTGTCCTCACGGGTCACTTCCAGATACCTGGTGGTTTCCAGGGGATGGTTATTCACCGGCTGAGAGGCATGAAAAGCCACGTTGCCAAAGAATTGCTCAATGGCTCCAATCTCCTCGTCGGTAACCAGGCCGGAAATAAAAAGCCGTGGAGCCGTGAGGAGTGCATTTTTGAAATGGAGCAAATCCTGATAAGTGACCTTTTCCACCATCTCCACGTCCATCAATAGTCCGTAAGGATGCTCTTTTCCAAAAAGCATTTCCCTAAACTTCAGGTTCGCGAAAGCATTGTTTTTGGCGTGCTGCTGACGCACTTGCTCTATCCTTATTTGCTTGAGGGTATTGAATTCGCCCTCCGGAAATACCGACTCGGTGAGCATCTCCACCAGCAATTCCAATAGTGCAGGAAAGAACTTATTGAGTGTGTAAAGTTTGATTGAGACCCCATCCAGAGTAGGGATGACTTCCAGGTGACTCCCAAAGAAGTCAAAGGCTTCCGCAATTTGTTCGGATGACTTGCTTTTGGTGCCCTCAGTGAGCATTTTGAAAAGGTAAAATGCCAGGCCGGGAGAAGGTTCTTCCCATCGGCCTACTGGCACAGCTATTTCAAACAGCACCAAAGGCTGTAATCCCAGATTGACAACCGTCAGCGGGATATTACCCAGCATGATTTCTTTAGGCTGCGGCAGGTTGGGTCTGGCTACAGCTGTTGCTTCAGGGGCTACTGATCTGTTTGGCATTAATTCACCGTTGGCTCTTCGTCTTTGGTATCGAAACTAAAGACAAACGAAAGTCTGAGTGTGTTTCCCAGCGGGTGATTGTTTTCCTGAGGCACCAGGTATGAAAAATCGATTCCGAAAACCTGGTATTTAAAGCCAATACCGGCGGTAAAGTATTTTCGATTTCCTTTGTTCTGATGCTCATAGAAATAACCGGTGCGGATCGCAAAAACCTCGCGATAGCGATACTCCAGTCCGGTAGAGATCATGATCTCCTGCATTTCTTCACTGAATCCATTAGGGGCATCTGTAAACGAGCCGAAAGCACCGCTCAGCAGTGGTCGGTTAGGATCTTCTCCCTTAGCGATTACCGGGTCACCATTATTATCTGTCACCAGATTACCATCAGAATCAACTTCGTAGATGGGCGGAGTGGGAACCAGGAGTTTATTAAAATCCAACAGGAACGCCACACTGTTGTAGGGATCCATATCAATTTTGAAGGCTGTTCCCAGACGTAGGTTGGTAGGGATAAAGTCTTCATTAGAGTCATTGCTGTAGGTGATTTTTCTACCGAAATTAGACAGATGCGCACCGAAGGACAACTCCGAATTCATGCCGTTGAAGATGAGTTCTTTGGTGTAGTAAAAACCCAGGTCGATTGCCACACTGGTGCCAGCTTTGGCGTCAGGGGCGCCAGTGATGTTTCCAGACAGGTTTGACCAGATGTATCGGGCAGTTACCCCCACACCGATGTTTTCAGAGAGCTTTCGGCTGTAGGTACCATCAAAGGCAGCTTCTCTTGGGTTTTCCAATCCAAGGGGTTCGCCGTTAGAGTCTGTCAATTGGATTTCGCCCAAATCGAAATATCTCAGAGAAACGCCGATGGTCTGAATTCTGTCAATCTTCGTGTGAAAGGTCAGGTAATTGAGGGACATGTCGTCCACAATGTTTCCCAACCAGGGAGAGTAGGAAAACGAAAATCCAAGATCGTCTTCTATGAAAGCGAGTTTGCCATTGTTCCACTGTACACTGTATTCATCTGGTGAGGAAGCCACGCCGGCATCTCCCATGGCTGAAGCACGGCTGTCCGGAGCAAAACTCACGAATGGTACTGCCACGGTAATAGGGTTTCGGGAGCTGTCTTGTCCCGAGATGTAAGCGGAGTTATTTTGAGCCATTACCCCGATCGGAAGTAGCCCGACGAATGTCCAAATGGCCTGTTTAATACGTAAACTCATTCAATGATTTTTTAAGGTTGGCAAAGATAATTAATTAATGATTATTAGGCGTTTGATAACTTCATTGGTAGCATCATCCAGCGTACTGGTCACTTTTAGTCGATACAGGTAAACGCCTTTGTCCAATGGAGCTCCCTGATAGTTGGAGGCTCTGACGGTCAGATGATCCACTGCTCTTGGACTGCTATCCACTTGAAAGTTACTTTCCTGTACCAATTCACCCCGCATATTATACAATGATATTTTCACTTCCAATTCTTCGTCTTCCCGATCATGCTCAAATCTGAAAGTAGTTTCCCCAGCTTGTGACACTGGATTGGGGTAATTAATAGCATTATACAGTCTTATGATTGGTTTTTCGGATACCTTAAACTCAACTGTGGTTTCGGCTGCATTATTGTGCGCGTCAAAAACTTTTAGGGTGGCTGTATACTTGCCGGCTTCCAGGTTTTGAAGCGGAAAAAGGACAGTGCCACTTTTGTAGGTGTCAGTGTGCGCGGTGTAAAACTCATTGAGCACGATTTCATCACCACTGTTGATCCGAAGGGTAATTCCCTGATTGAAGCCATTGTCGGAAATGTTAATCCCTGTTTCGTCTGACAGGTTGGCGATCAGGAGACTGTTGGTGCCCACAGTGCCTCCGGGTGAAAAGGTAGAGTCATTAATGAAGACTTTAATTCTGGGAGGAGTGTTGTCTTCTGACACCTGATCAGCTATGCCGCCCAGTACAAAATTTCTGGAAGCACCAGAGGCATCCGTCCGTTCGTTTTCGTTCCAGGCATACATGGTGAGTTTGCCAGGCTGAAATTTGTGTGAGATGTTTTTGGGGAGGATAAACTCCGTATCAAAGCGCCCATCTGTCACAGTGATCTCCCCTCTGAATAGTGAGTTCGTTTGGTCCGAATAGGTAAAGGGATCGCTTTCCTGTCCTTTCGTGACTTTTTCCTGTGGGATGTCCCAGAGTGTGACAATGGCCTTACCTGAAAAGCCAGGTACCAGAGCGCCTTGAGAGGTAATTTTCCCGGAGAGCCGATAGACTTCCAATGCACTCAGGGTATCCTGCTCCGTTTCCATCTGGTCAAAGCTGATATTGTGCTCTGGGTAGTTGAGGGTGAGCATGGGGTCTCCGAGGAGGGAAAAATTTCTATTGATGGGGCCGCTCAGGCTGGCGTTTTTGGTTAGCCGGATGATGTCGCCAAGTCGCGGATGCCTGCCGTCTATTTTCTTAAAAAGGTTTTCGTGCAAGGCCTGATTGACAGGAAAATTGGTGTGTGCATACACAGGCCTGGTGGTGGTGAGCAGTGCGATGGCTCCACCATTGGGATTGAGTAGTAGCCGCTCAGCCCCTGAAACGAGGATGGGGCTGTCATACTTCCCAAACTGACAAGTGGCTGTAATAAACAGCGGAAGTTTGTGCCGGTTGGTAAGGTTACGAATGACCGAAAGTGTGATAACATTCTCTTCGGTGAGCTGGCTTTCATTGCCATGCCCCATGTAATTGAGCATAAACACACCGTCTTTTATGGTGTTTTGAAAGGCCTCCTGAGCAGGAGAAGGATTAAGGTCTTTGCTTTGATCATACAGGTCCAGATAGAGCTTCCGGGCAGTGTATTCTATGGCGGTGGTGTCTACAATCTGAAAAAATTGCTCGGCCTGGATCATGTGAGCATTGCGATCACCATCGTCAGAGAAATAGGCAATCTGGTCTCTCCACTTTCCAAACACTTGAGTGGCGGTTTTGTACCTGATGATCTTGTCGACCACATCGTGGGCTTCTTCGGAGGTTTTTACCGGCAATCTGCCCACGCCAATGTCCATGGTATGGTCTTGATATGGGACTAGGAAGGTGGTAGAAGAGTTTTCTTTTCGCTCACCTTCGTACCAGGTGCCCTCATCTTCTTCCATGAACCCAAAATAGTCGTCGGAAGAGTGACTCAAAATGTTATGGGCCGATTCGTGAGACTCATACACCGGTACAAAATTGGTGTTATTGCTCAGCCGGTCTTTGTAGTCATAGGATGCGTCACCAAAGAGCAGGAGGTACTTGATTTTCCCGCTTTTGAGGTAGCAGTACCTCGCGTAATCACGGATGGCTGTGAGGTCCTGTCGGCCAGCCGAAAACTCATTGTACACCTGACTGGTGGTGACTACTCCCACAGAGAGGCCACTGTAGGACTGATGGAAAGCAGCTAGTCTGTTGGCCGCATCCAGAAAATCAGGATGGGTGACAATAAGCCCCTCATTGCCCGCCAGACTTTTGATGTTTTGGTTGCCAATGGGATGGAAATAGGTTAGCGAAGGAAAATCGCTCCCATCAAAGGCGACAAAGGTTTGCTGGGCATACTGGTTGGAAAATTGAATGTTGGAGTTGACGATGCTGCTGTTCAAGCGGCGCGCATTGAGAGGGTCGGTAATGTCCCATACCTGTGATTGGTTCGTGGCCTGACTGATTTCAAAAGTACGGAGACTACCAGGAGCCAGTCTGATGATCATTTCCTTGTCATCACCAAGGTTGATTTTTCGCTTGATGGCCATCACAAAAAAGTCCAGGAAGCCAAGAGAAGTATCTACTCCAGAGGCAGGTTGAAAGGTGAGTGTCAGCGTGACTTTATTACCCGAAACCTGTGTCTTCGCATTAATAGCATTGTATTTGATTTTCTCGCCGTATACACCATTCTGAATGGCCTCTATCGGGATATTACCTAAGACATTGTTATTCACACTGACATCAAAGGAGCAGGGGCCTTCGGAGTTGGCAGCTACACTTACCCATGCCTCCACAGAATCCGCTGATCCCGACAGGGTGTATTCAAAACTTTGCTGGACATCCTGATTCTTCTTAAATTTTTCACCCAGCCATTGGCGTCCGGATCTAAGCTGGTTCTCTATATCTATTTCATGAGTGATATAATCGTAATAGGAAGTGGTAACGCTTCCGGTGGGGGCAGGGATTTCTGCAGTAGTGATGCGCTTGCCGGGCTCCCCTCCAGTGGTCATGAAGTAGTAAAGTGTATCGCTGTAAAGGTTGTTTTCATACACAGGAGCGCCGGTACTATCCAGCATGAGCTTGTCAGGTCCTTCGCTGTAAAAAAGAAAATAATCCTGATCGTCCAGACGGCCATCCTGATCGCCCACTCCCCAAATGGCAAATTGCTGGGGGTCTGAAAACCTTTCCACACTATTGGCCTGAGGGAGCATCCCACCATGTGGGGTTCCATATATTTTTAAGGTTCGCGGATCAAAGCCAGCATTGATCCCCACCTCCTTCACGAGGAAATTCTTGTCGAGTTTATAGATGCCTTCTTTGGTAAGGCCCACTTTGTGCCATTGGCCATTCGATAGTACACTTTGGCCCATAGACCAGGTGGCGATACTCAGTGTAAGGAAGGTGATTAACAGGCGCATCTATCTACCAACGTGCATTAAATGGATAAAATTATATTTCGACATGGGATTAAACGCTTGAACGGGTGCTTAAATTCCCAACAATAGAAATGACCAGGTACACAGGGATGATCAGGGGAAGGGCAGCATCCTGCAGCGCGGCCAGCAGACCTATGACCACCATCATCAGGAGGTATTTCCACTTGTTGGCAGCCCAACTCACCCCTTTAAATTTAAGTGCAATGAGTGGCAAATTGGCCACCAGCAACAAACTGGAAACAACGGTGAAGATCAGTAACCCTAAGATAGATAGCTGAAAAGCGGCCGGTAAGAAGGTGAGCGAGGTGATTAGTACGGTATTGGCGGGAGTCGGGAGCCCTATGAAGTGATCGGTTTGTCGGTCATCAATATTGAAACGAGCCAGGCGAATGGCAGAAAACACAACAATCAGAAGACCCGAAAAAGCCAGGTACTCATTGGTGGGTTCCTGATCCCTGATGAGCATGACCATGTACAGGGCCGGCAGCAACCCGAACGAAATCATGTCTGCCAGAGAATCCAACTCCTTGCCTATGGCCGATTGCACGCCCAAAATCCGGGCGGCAAACCCATCCATGAAATCAAAAAGCCCGGACACAATAACAAAGTAGATGGCCAAATGAAAGTCACCCTGGAGGATGGTGATACATCCGAGGGCTCCTGTTACCAGGTTAAGACAGGTGATAAAATTTGGAATGTGCTTCTTCATGCGCCTTTGATGAACGGATTGTTTGCCTTTTCATAGCCCACGGTGGTAGAAGGGCCATGCCCCGGGAAAACCTCTGTTTCTTCGGGAAGGGTGTAGACCTTTGTTTGAATGTTTTTCAAGAGCTGCGCATGATTCCCTCCGGGGAGGTCAGTTCGGCCTATGCTTTCGCGAAAGAGTACATCACCACCTATCAATTTCTTCTCACCGGAGTGATAAAACACCAAATGCCCTGGTGAATGCCCTGGTACGGAGATGCATTCCAGAGTAGTCTCTCCAAACTCTATATGATCCTCTTCTTTCAGAAGCCGATCAGGTTCGGATTCACTGTACTGATGAATCCCCCACTGTGGAGCGTAAGCTTTCACCGCTCTGAAAATTTCCAATTCACCCTCAGGTAGCCAAAGGGGGCATCCAAATGCCAGTTTCATGTCGTAGTTCCCCAAGACATGATCGATATGGCAGTGGGTGTTCACGATGGCTTTGATCAGGATGCCTGTTTTTTTTATGAAATCAGTTAATTCTTCTTTTTCGTAGGACTCGTAGCAGCCGGGATCTATGATCACACCCTCCATGCGATCATCCCAGAGTACATAAGTGTTTTCGTAGAACGGATTAAATACAAATGATTTAATTTTCATTTATTCAGATTCAATGGTTCAGTATGATGCAAATTTGTGAAAAATAAGTTTAGGCCGTGGAGAAAGTCGATTATTTGATTGTAGGGCAGGGGATAGCAGGGAGTTTGCTTGCTTATGAGCTGGAGCAGGCGGGCCGGCGGGTGCTTGTGCTGAATGAAGAAAAGAAGAACACCTCATCCAACAAGGCTGCGGGGATTTATAACCCTATCACAGGCCGAAAGTTGGTGAAAACATGGCTGGCCGATGAGTTGTTTCCGGGGCTGGAAGGATACTATCTCGGCTTGGAGCAAACACTGGGTGCACACTTTATTTACCCCATGCCCATTTACAGGCCTTTTTTCAACTTTGAAGAGCAAAACGACTGGTCAGTGAAAGCTTCAGAGGCGGAGTATGCTCCTTTTGTAAAAGAATTGCGGGCAAAATCCATGCAGCTTCCGGGTGTGATCGATCCGGTGGGAGGATTGGTATTGGCTTTGTGTGGGTATGTCAATCTGCCGGTCATGCTTCGTCACCTCAAAAAGTATTTTCTGGATAAGGGAGCCTACCGTGCCGAAGTGTTTCAGTACGATCAGATGACAATAAACGAGCGGGAGGTGACGTATAAAGATATCGTGGCGGAGAAGGTGATTTTTTGTGAAGGGCCCATGGCAGTAAACAATCCTTACTGGGGATGGTTGCCATTTAAGTTGGTCAAAGGGGAGATTCTCGAAATAGACAGCCCACTGCCTACAGATTTGATCCTGAACAGAGGCGTGTTTGTCCTTCCGAAAAACGGTCACTTCAGTGTGGGGTCTACTTACGATCACGCTCAACTGGACTATGAACCGTCTGAAAGCGGAATCAAAAACCTGAAAGATCGGTTAGGTAAGTTGTATCAGGGGGAATATGCGGTTGTTTCAGAATCGGCAGGAGTTCGCCCCGCCACATTTGACCGAAGGCCGCTGATCGGTTTTCATCAGGACCTGCCCCGTATTGGCATATTTAATGGGTTCGGAACAAAAGGCGTTTCATTAGTTCCATATTTTGCCCGTCAATTGGTAAATTACCTGAACGGGGATGGTGTAATTATTCCGGAAGTGAATGTAAGCAGAGCGATTAAATGAAAGGGTTCTTATTGACAATTGTGATGGTGATGTTAGCGACGGTTTCGGCTGTGGCTCAATACTATCATACCCCATTCGGGCATAACCGGATCCAGTACAAGCGATTCGACTGGTACTACTACTCCACCAATAACTTTGAAGTGTACTACTACCCCGGAGGTCAGGAGTATGCCAATGAAGCCCTGAGTTTTCTGGAGAAGGAATTTGTGGAGCTCACAGATATTCTCGGCTATGCACCCTATACCAAGACTAAAATCTTCATTTACAATTCCATTCAGGACCTTCAGCAGAGCAATATTGGCATAGGTGGGGATGTTTTTACCATTGGGGGTAAGACCGATTTTGTGAAACTTCAGGTGGAGCTGGCCTATCCGGGTCAGGCCTATGAGTTTAAGCATGAAATGATTCATAAACTCTCCCAAATCCTGATCAATGACATGATGTTTGGGGGTAGTCTGGCGGAGATCTTTCAAAACTCTTATCTGCTTTCTCTCCCGGAGTGGTTCATTGGTGGTGCGGCCCGCTACCTAAGCTACGGATGGTCTCAGGAGATGGACGATTATGTAAGAGATTATCTGGACCGGAAGAAGATCAAAAAACTGGTGAAAATACAGAACGAAGAAGCTGAAATCATCGGTCAGTCCATCTGGAACTATATTGCCATCAAGTACGGGAAGAGTAATATTTCCAATATTCTCAACCTCACACGTATCATCCGCAACGAGGAAAACAGTATCTCCAGTACCCTGGGGATCTCCTTCAAGGATTTTTTGGGTGACTGGCAAAACTACTACATGCTCCAGCGGGAGGAGATCGAAGAGAATTATCGTGGGCCAAAGCAGGAAGACATCATCGCTGGGTTCAAGAACAAAGACATCACCCTCTCGCATGTGAAGATGAATGCCGATGGCGATAAGGTGGCCTATGCTTACCATAAGAATGGTCGGTATGAAGTGAATGTGTATAATCTCACTTCAGGAAGGGAATCCACGGTGGTGAGAGGAGGCTACCTGATCAACGATCAGGATATTGATTACCACCTGCCGCTGATCGATTGGCAAGACAATCAAACATTGGGGGTGCTTCTTTATAAGCGAGGATATTTGTACCTGAATACCTATGATGTCATCAATGGAGATAAATTTCAGAAGCCCCTCAATCGATTCAGGCAGGTAGAGAGTTTTTCTTTCAATGACAATGGAAAGCTGGCCATTATCAGTGGGGATGTGGATGGTCAGAACGATCTGTTTTTGATCAGTATGCGGCGCAATGCCCTCAAACGCATCACCACAGACCTTTATGATGACCTTGATCCGGTGTTTATACCAGGCACCTCCACCATTGTGTTCAGCTCCAACAGAGAGACTGATTCTGTGAAAGTTTCCAGCGCAAAATCAACACTGGAGGCAGTGGGCAATAATTACAACCTGTTTGTCTACAACCTGGATACTACCACTACCAGTTTTGTCCGCCTCACTAACACCTATAGTGTGGATCGCAAACCTATTGCCAAAAATCAGAATGAGATCTTTTACCTCAGTGATCAGAAGGGGATTACTAATTTGTACAAATACAGTCTGAGGGATTCTACTTTCGTGCAGGTTTCTGACTTTCACTACAGCATCATCGACTATGATCTGGCTTTCAATAATCCCGATAAGCTCAGTTTCATGATGCTGGATGAGGGCAGGCCAAAGGTCTTTGTGGAGTCTCCCTATGACCTCAATAGAAGGATTTTCACCCCACAGACAGGGCGTCAGCGATTGCAGCAGGCCCGGTTTATTGCTGCCCGGTTACCTCAAAGAAAGAAACCAGAGCCCGAGCCCATTCCCGAACCTGAAATCGAACTGACGGATATTGATTCATTGGTCTTACCGGATTCATTCTTTTTTGAGGAAGAGCCAGAGAAGGATGCGGTGGTGTTGGACAAACCAAAGGATGATGGCCTGATTGATACCGATAATTATGTGTTTGAGGAGGATGTGAAGGCAGCATTCCGACCAGAATCATTCTTTTCCAGCTACAGAAAACTGGAGCGGGAGTCCAGAGTGATAGGTCCACAGCCTTATGATCCCAGATTTAGTTTCAACAACCTGATTACCTCCTTCGCCATAGACCCGATAAGAGGGTTTAGCATTCTGTTGGAGACGGAGATCAATGACCTTCTGGAAAACCACCGACTCAACGGGGGCGTGCTCACCAATACCGACCTGAGGAGTGCCAATATCTACGGGGAGTACCAGTACCTGAAATACTGGATGGATTTTAAAGTGCGATTTGACAGGAACACTTATATCATCGATCCAAATGTGAGTTTTCTGCGGGGCACTCAGGAAGGAGACCTTATCCAGAAATACACCCTCAATCAGGTGGAAGTAGGCGCATCGCTGCCTCTTACCAACACTTTTCGGTTTGAGGTATTCCCATTTTATGCCAATACCCGTTTTTCAAACCTTCAATGGGAAGCTGTGATCCAGAATAATACTGCTACAGTATTGGCACCTAATAGCATGGTTCATTATGGAGGTGCTCGGGCAGCGCTGGTCGTAGATAATACCATCGAGAAAGGGTTTAACATTTATCAGGGTACCCGTGGGTTGATAGAGTTTGAAAACTATCTGGGATTGAACGGGATGGACAAAAGTTTTAGTCGACTCAATGTGGATCTGAGACACTACCAGAAAATTCATCGTGAATTCACGTTAGCGGGTCGGCTGTTCTACGGACGGTCTATGGGAGCCAACCAGCAGAATTACCTGATCGGAGGGATGCAAAACTGGTTGTTCAATAGTTACGAAGATCAGGGTGTAAATGATCCGCTGGCTATGTCCAATGCCAGGGATAACTCCAATATCCTGTTTTCAAAGTTTGTGACTAACCTCAGGGGGTTTGATTACAATGAGCTCTATGGAACCAACGCATTGGTCTTCAATGCAGAGCTGCGCTTGCCAGTCTTCCGCTATTTTTCCAATGCCCCCATTTCATCAGCTTTTTTGAGAAATTTTCAGCTCATTGGCTTTTATGACCTTGGCACGGCCTGGACAGGGAAGCCACCTTTTACACAGGAGGGGAGTGCTTTCACCAAGAAGTATGTCGTAGAGGGGTCAGCATTTAGTGCGGAGCTGGCCAATTTTCAGAATCCATGGCTGGCTAGCTATGGTTTTGGCTTGCGGACGGTGCTTTTGGGGTATTATTTAAAGGTGGATGTGGCCCATCCTATTCGGGACTTTGCAATAGGAGATACCAGAATTCACCTTACTCTCGGATTAGATTTCTAAATTAGCGCATGCTTTATTCAATGACTGGTTTTGGATCTGCCGAGGCAGAGTCCAAAATGTACCGTGTAAAAGTGGAGATCAAAACCTTAAATAGTAAGTTTTTGGATCTGGCACCGAAACTTCCAAGGGAGCTTGCGGACAAAGAACTGGAGATTAAAAACCTCATGACTCAGCACCTGAAGCGTGGAAAGGTAAATCTCACGATAGAGTTGATTCCGGTGAATCTGGAAGAGCCTGCCGTACATATCAATCAACAATTATTCAAAAGTTACTACCGTCAGTACGAGCAACTGGCAGCGGAAGTGGGTGCCAACCCCAAGGATTTGTTTCGGCTGGCCCTGCACTCTCCTGATGTGATTGTGCCGGATGGGGGTAATAATGAAGTAGACTGGGAAATGGTACAGGGCGCGCTGATGGAAGCATTGGAGAAATGCAATCAGTTTCGTGCGGCAGAGGGGAAAAGCCTTCAGGAGAAGCTATCCAGCTATTTGGATGGTATAGCGAATGGCCTGGCAGAGGTGACCGAGCATGACCCACAGCGAATCAGCCAGATCCGTGAGCGCATCTCCTCCAGCATCGAAGATATCAAAGAGAAAACACAGGTAGATCAGAATCGATTTGAGCAGGAACTCATCTATTATATTGAAAAACTAGACATCACTGAAGAGAAGGTCCGTTTGGGCAGACACCTGGAGTATTTCAGGGAAGTGATGGAGTCAGGGGATTCTCAGGGTAAAAAACTAGGATTTATTTCTCAGGAGATCGGACGTGAGATCAACACTATCGGTGCTAAGGCCAACGATGCTGTGATCCAGCGCGCAGTGGTGCAGATGAAGGATGAGCTGGAGAAAATCAAGGAACAAAGCATGAATATTATTTAATCGGGTTTAGGCCTGACCATAAAAAAACAAGCGCGACAGGATATGATCCTGTCGCGCTTGTTTTTTGTAATGTTATCTGATTTAATCGATATCAAATCGGGCGGAAAGGTTGGCCCAGTCCATATTCACCACGCCATCCTCTGACAGGCCTATGGTAAATTGCTCGCTGAATTTGGCAGACTTCAGAGGGGTTGCTTTCACACGAAGCACATCCTTGCTTTTGTCGTAGTTGTAGTGTCCCCATTGATCCCAGGTACTATTGAAAATCACTACCCATTCATCCTCTCCGGGGATGGTAAACATTGAATATTTTCCTTTAGGCAAAGTCTTGTCGCCAATTTTTACATCAGCTGAGACTTCAATCCAGGTGGCTTCATTGGCACCGGTTCGCCATACTTTGCCATAAGGTACCAAATCGCCCCAGATGGTTCGCCCTTTGACTGAAGGCTGGCTGTAATCTATAGTGACAGTAGTTCCATTCACCGTGTTGGTCACCTGGGCAGGCGGGCTAGGTCGTTTGTTTTTGTCTTTGTCCTGAGCCATCAGGCCAGATGATGTGAGCCAGATAAAGGCCATGGCCAGGAGTACGTTTGAAAAGGTTTTGAATTGTTTCATAAGGGTTTGTTTTTTAGATAAACACGTGTAAAACCCGCAATGGTTTTCAGTTGACCACAAAAAAGCTTTGTATTGCAGGGCAATGTCGGTAGGATAGCATTTGTAGTGGAGGCTTTTGATTTTGTTGAAATGGAGGAAACTGCAATGAAAAAAAGGAAATAGTTATATTGTAAGAAAAATGATCAATTGTATGAAAAAGCTCATTTACCTAATCATCGTAGCCTCCGTGCTGGTGGCCTGTGATACGGTCAGCAAGGAGAAAAGGCCATTGGTGGCCTCCATTAATAAAAAGGTAGGCGATATAGATGCTAATCACAGAGTGCGAATAATAGAAGATGATTTTCACTCCGGTGACTCCATCTACAAAATCCGGGGTTACTTTATGGATGAAAGTCTGCTCAAACTTGTTGGTATTCTTCATACATCTCATGTAGATAGGGACGATTATTTTTACTTTGAAAACAATACTCCCATTTTTAGTGGACATCTGGTAGTGGAGAAAGATGGGCATATGGCCTATGAATATAAGTACTACTATGGAGCTGACGGCAATGTAGAAGAGGCGCTTTTCTGGGAGGACCATTACGAGGTGGGGAAGCGTTTCCCTCACGAACACTTTGAGGAGTTTAGTCCAGATTTAGATTCACTCAAAGATTCTGAAGAGAGTAGACTATATTTTTTCCTCAGCAACCTGGATATGGCAGGCTTCGAAATCAAACACCTCAATGAAAACCTGGATGCCAATGTCCGAAGGTGAGATCACGATCCGGGAGGCACAGGAAAAGGTAGATCAGTGGATAAAAACCACCGGGGTACGGTATTTTGGTGAGCTGACGAATATGACCATCCTGACTGAGGAAGTGGGTGAGTTGGCACGTCTCATGGCTCGTACCTATGGAGAGCAATCTTTTAAAGAATCGGATAAAGGTCGAGACCTGGGTGATGAAATGGCCGATGTGCTCTGGGTGTTGATTTGCATGGCGAACCAAACGGGCGTGGATCTGACAGAGGCTCTTCAAAAAAACTTTCAAAAGAAGAATGTAAGGGATGCCACCAGGCATCAGGAAAATGAGAAATTGAAATAATGGAAGTATCACTGACCACACCTGCTTTATTGTTTCCGGCTATTTCCCTCTTACTTTTGGCATACACCAATCGATTTCTGGCTATTGCAAGTATTATCCGGCAGTTACACACCAAATACCTCAACAACCCTGAGAGTGTACTGAAAGGGCAGATTCAAAACCTTCGCCTCCGGCTGTTTCTCATCCGAACCATGCAGTTTTTTGGAGTAGGTAGTTTGTTTTTGTGCGTATTGGCCATGTTTTTCATCTACCTCAAAGTGGGAGAGTGGGGCAGTGTTATTTTTGGCATTAGCCTGGTCTGTTTGTTGCTTTCCCTGTTTATATCTTTACGTGAAATCCAGCTTTCCACCCGGGCACTCGAAATAGAGCTGAGTGATATGGAGCTGGGTACCAAGCCCAAGTTTTAAATTTTCGTATTATGACTTATCTGGTAATCGGCCGTGACCACAAAGACGGCTTTGAGAGAAGACAGCAAAATCGTGCCGCCCATCTGGAAGGTGCCAAAAAGCTGAAAGAGGAGGGAAAACTGCTTTACGCTGTGGCGATCCTGGAAAACGGCAAGATGGCAGGCTCCGTGATGGTGATGAACTTTGATTCTGAAGCTGAGTTGAACGACTGGAAGGCCAATGAACCTTACCTGACGGGAAACGTCTGGGGGTCTGTGGAGATCACCGAAGGTGCCGTTGCACCACTTTTTAGCTGATCACTTTCAGGCAGCCGTTGTTATAAGTCGGGATGGCCGTGTACAGGCTTTGGTCCATGCAAAATTCAATGTCTTTTTCCACGCCAAACCCTGAGAGCCTCTGAGCATGAGAGGAAGCTCTTGCGATCTTCAGCAGATCAGATTGATTGGCTTCATAAAGCTCAAACGCCAACAGGGCGGCATCACCAGAGAGGGTATGACTCTCTGCAAGGGCGCTGGCCAGGGCGCCGGCAAACAGGGTGTCTTCTATGTTCACAGTGCCCTTCCATCCGGCACAGTGTACCACCACATCTTTTCGTTGGGTGGTTATGTAATCCACGAGTGCCTGCAGGTTTAAGAATGCTCCTATCAGGATCTCATCCGCATCCGTGGATGCCAGAATGGTTTTGGTGCCATTGGTGGTGCTCACAGCGATAGACTGCCCCTTGAACTCCTCCTGCATATACTCGAACGGCGAATTTCCGATGGTAAAGCCATCCACTTTGATGCCCCCGCGCTCCCCGGCGGTCACCATACCCTGCTGGCCGAGGGCCAGGCATTCTTCCACGCTGGCTACCGGGTGAATAGATTTCACCCCGTGAGCCATACCTGTAACCATGCATGAGGTGGCCCTGAAGATATCCACTACCACAGCGATTTTTCCCTGAAGCGTATATTGGTGGATGAGTTCAGGCGTAAGACAGACTTCTATAACATTCATTTGATAAATGGAGGTTTGGTGACTCGGGCTTCGAGTTGCTTGTTTCTGATGGCAATGAAGATTTTGCTGTCCGGCTGATGATAACCTGTATTAACATAACCAAGACCGATGCCCTTATTGAGCAGTGGTGACATGGTACCAGAGGTTACAATGCCAATAGCAACCCCATTTTCATCCACTATTTCATAGTCGTGCCTTGGAATGCCTTTGTCCACCATTTCAAATCCGACTAATCTTTTGGTGACGCCTTCCTCCTTCTGTTTTTTCAGAGCTTCAGCATTCACAAAGTCTTTGGTGAACTTGGTGATCCAGCCAAGTCCCGCTTCGAGCGGGGAGGTCTCATCTGTAATGTCATTCCCGTAAAGACAAAATCCCATTTCCATTCTGAGGGTATCACGGGCACCCAGACCGATAGGAGCTATATCAAATTCTTTTCCAGCTTCAAAAATGGCTTCCCACACTTCCAGGGCATCTTGCTTGTCTACGTATAGCTCAAACCCACCCGCACCTGTATAGCCTGTGCCTGAAATGATCATCTCTTTTTCCGCCAGTACTCCTGTGGTGAAGTGATAAAATTTAATAGCTGACAGATCCACCTCTGTTAGTCGCTGAAGTACCTCAGCGGCCTTTGGGCCCTGCACAGCAAAAAGTGCTGTATCAACAGAAATATTTTCCATTTGGGCATCAAAGTCATTATGAGACTTGATCCAGTTCCAGTCTTTTTCGATGTTGGAAGCATTGACTACCAGCATGTACTCTTCCGGCCCAAAACGATAGACAATCAGGTCGTCCACAATGCCGCCTTTGTCGTTGGGCAGGCAGGAGTATTGGGCCTGGCCGTCCACTATTTTGGAAGCATCATTGGAAGTGACCTTTTGGATCAAATCCAGTGCCTGGGGGCCGGTGATCATAAATTCACCCATGTGAGAGACGTCAAATACCCCGACGGATTCGCGTACTTTCATGTGCTCCTCTTTGTCTGAGCTGTATCGCACCGGCATTTCAAATCCCGCAAAAGGAACCATTTTGCCGCCAAGGGAAACGTGTAATTCGTGTAGGGGTATTTTTTGTGTTGTCATGGGGAATGTTTGTTTGGGCGCAAAAATAGGAAAAACTCCTAAAGTCCCACGAAGATCATTTCATCCGTCATGTTTTCCGGACTAATGACCAGTGTGGAGCCCGAATGCGAGATATGGATGGCATCCGGGTCCAGCAGACCCTGCATGTACCGATTGCCATATTTTTCCGAGCTGGTGGTGGGTGCCAGCTCTTCCCGATAGCAGAAAGAGCGAGTGATGATGCCGAGTGAGCCGGAAAGCAGCCGGTAGATATAGACGCAATCATTCACCCCATTGTAGATTTCTGCAAAGTACCGGTCATCCGGGTTCACAGGGTTCACCTGGCTGGTCGTGAACACGAGGTAGAGGAAGTTCTCTTCACAGGTGGGAGAAAGGATCCCTTCCGGAGTACGGAAGCCCAAAAATCGCCAATAAGTTATCGTCAGGGGGCGATCATCAGGCTGCTTAGCGTTTACGACGCAGTGGCTGATCTTCTCTGCATTGAAGATGTCAATAAACTGTGTGGGCACTCCATTGATGCTGGGGTCAGATGGACATGATGCCTTGATGTCTCCGGAGACATAATAATGGGAGAGGGATTCCGCACCCAGAAAATTCTTATGACCGGGATGAAAAATCAGGAGCGATAACTGGTCGTTGGCATCAAGCCATTCCAGGTAAAAAAAGGTGGTGTCCGGATTGATGACTCGCTTGAGCACCATGTGCTCGTTGTCCAGTACCTGGGCCGAAGTTCTTTTCGGGTCGAAAAAGTTCCTTTCACAATTGGCCATGCTGTTCTGATCACTATCATAGCAAGCAGTCAGAATACTCAGGCAAACGAGTAAAAGGAAGATTTTTCCAATCATCTCATAATTTAACCATTCGATAGCTTAATCCCTACCGGACAATGGTCTGATCCGAACCGGTCATTGTAGATGTGAGCGGACTGGAGTGCGGGCCCGAGCTCTTTACTCACCAGGAAATAGTCAATACGCCAGCCCACATTTCGCTCACGGGCTTTGAACTTATAATTCCACCAGGAATATTTGATCTCCTCCGGATGAAAATGGCGAAAGGTGTCAATAAATCCCGCATTGATGAGGTTGTCCATTCCATCGATCTCAGTCTGGGTGTAGCCTGAGGTTTTATTGTAATTGGCCTTAGCCCGGGCTATGTCCAGCTCGGTATGGGCTACGTTCAGGTCGCCGCATACGATTACCGGCTTTTTCTCATTGAGCGCCTCCAGGTGTTCGCGGAAGACCTTATCCCATTCAGCTCGAAAATCAAGACGCTTCATGCCTTCACCAGAGTTCGGGGTGTATACGGTAACCAGAAAGAATTTATCAAATTCAGCCGTAATGACCCTGCCTTCCTGATCGTACTCTTCTATTCCCAGGTCATAGGTTACTTCCAGTGGCTCCTCCTTGGTGAGAATGGCTGTGCCAGAGTATCCTTTTCTCGCTTTGGAGGAGTTGAGGTATGACTTGTACTGTGGCAGCAGCTCCAGGGCAGTCCTGGCATCTTCTGGCTGGGCCTTGGTCTCTTGCAGGCACAGGATATCAGGGTCCATTTCTTTAATGTCTTTAAGAAAATCCTTTTTGATGATCGCTCGGATGCCGTTTACATTCCATGATACCAGGTGTAACTCTGCCATAGGTTTTTTATGCTTTTGTTATTGCCTCGAAGTTAATACCCCCAGCCAAAATGAACCCGATAAAGGTTGAATATCCTTGTGCGCTAGTCGAGAAGAAATTGTTGGAATAATTCCAGAAACTGCCCTACGTGATAGCCATCCATCATGCCATGGTGTACGTGGAGTGACACAGGAAGCTTCTTGTTTCCGTTTTCTTCCTGAAACTTCCCAAAAGTAAACTTCGGGATGCTGTCTTCAAATTTGAAGGCGCGGGCGTGTGAGATGGCCGTGAACGGAAACCAGGGGATAGATGAGTAATGAATCACATCGGCTCTGTTGGTGCTCTCGCTCATTCTCAACCCGGTGGAGTTCATGGCATCATCAAATTCCAGTCGGGCTGCTTGCACAAATTCCTCAAAAGTATCTGTGTATGGCACAAAGGTAAATGCGAAGGTTTTGTCTTCTCGCAGTAGTGTGGTGGAGGCATGTATTCTTTCATACAACCAGACTTCTTCGCTTTCCATTCTGTATCGGAAAGAGGTGCTTTCATTGATGGCCCTCAGGGATTGGTAGAGGTAATAGAGGTAGAAAGAGAATCCTTCGTTTTTGGACCGATGGTAGGCTTTGGTGCAGTCCACGTGAGTAGTGATCCCAAAGAAGGGCTCGTCAAATTCCTTAAAGAAATGGAAGTGCTCGCTTCTATTCCATGAGGTCAGGTCTACTCTTGTTTTTTTGCTCTTTACCGACAAATTGCGTCTGATTAACCGATTTTGGCACCATTGGGTGCGGCTCGCTCTGGCTGCAGCAGGATCACTTGATTGTTCTGATTGTAGATCCCCATTACCAGGCATTCACTTATGTAAGGGCCGATTTGCTTCGGAGGAAAGTTCACCACTGCAATCACCTGCTTGCCTAAAATATCTGAAATTTTGTACAAATCGGTTATTTGTGCCGAGCTTTTTTTCGTGCCTATTTCAGGCCCAAAGTTAATTTCCAGCTTATAGGCCGGCTTTCGGGCTTCCGGGAAGTTTTCTACCCTCACTACCGTGCCCACTCGCATATCCACTTGCTCAAAGTCTTTCCAGGTGATCATAGGCGTTCATTTTTTTATCCACAAGGGAAATTTGTCTTTAAATAAATGAAAAAAAGGATATGATCAATGGTTAGAACCTCGTTTTTATCGGGACAACCAGACCAATCCATGGAAGGGTAAGGTTCCCGAAATCGGTATCAAAGATGAGGAGCCCATACTGAATGTTTACAGCTGAGAAATTTTGATGGCAAATGAGCGAGTAGAGGTAAAAGTCCTGAAGGGTGTAATTTTCAGAAATCAGGGTAAGGTTTTTAGAGATTTTAACAGCCCCACTGAAGGTGATCAATAGTTCGGGATTGAGCTCACCTTCTTCATAGGCTTTGCCAGCACCGAGGCTGATATGTGTGGAGGGTCCACCTACGGAGAGGTCTCCATAGACCAAACCAAAACTTGATTGAGATTCGCCCAGCGCTACTCCATTGAGGGAGCCAATGCCAAAGTTTACTTTGTCCTTTAAAAGTGGCAGGGTCAGTTTTGGGGTGATCCACACGGGCAAGCTACCTTCTACGAAGGGCATCATACCTAGTCCCAGGGAAAAATGATCCGTAAAGCCGATGTTCAGTTCATTGAGTATTAGCCATGCATTGCGATAATAGGCCTCTCCTTTTTTTACGCCAAAACCCGAGGACCTAAATAAATAGACTTCAGGGGCGTGGTAGCTGGCATTTGATTCACGGTATCGCTCAGTGGCTACGTCTTTTCCAATCCTTCGGATCACATTGATATCGTCAAATTTGATCGTTATCTGGCCGATATTATCGGTTTGAAAAAGGATGTATTCGATTTCTTTCTGGACAATGTGTCCATAATAGGTATTTCCATCACGTGTTTGGATTTGGTAGCGCGTGCTGTCCTGAGCTATGGCATCATTGGACAAAAAAAGGGCTGAAAGCAAAAGCAAAGCAACCCCAAGTGTATGGGAGCAATGGTTAATGGACATTTTCAGGCGGTTGGTTAAGGCTCAAAATTCTTCTGTGATCGGTGAAGTTTCAATAAGACCCTGCTAATCCTTTTTTGGTGGGAAGGGTTTACCAGCTCTGGCTGACGCATTTCCAAAACACGAATGAGTTTTGCACGATCTTCTTGGGTGATTACCTGCATCCATTTCTCAGCATATTGGCCCAGTTGATTGTCTGGTGCGGCGGTCACCTGCTCCAGGAGCAGTGGGCCGATGTCCCGTCTGTAGGCATCCTCCTTATATAGTCCAATGAGGATTTTCACCCCATGGTCTCTGGTGATCACACTTCCTTGATCCATCAGGTCCAGAATGACGCCCAGATTGTCGAAAGTGGTAGCGGGGTGGAGAAATGAGAAAGTGCTCAATGCCGACATGGCTCTCCACTGAATCTTATTTTGGGTATGCTGTAAGAGCGTGAATACCGGAGTAAACGCGTCTGCCAACAGGCCTGGGTTTTGCTCTCCGACCATCTCTAGCACTTTTAATCCATCTGAGAGTTCATCAGGTTTTTTGGACTCTCGCAGTATCTGCAGTATTTCTCTGATACTGGCTTCATCCGAGCTGGCGACTATTTCACTGGCGAGCTGCTTATTGGGAATTTCATTTGATATTCCCTGTGATCGGGCGAATCTGTTTCTGATGTTCATCTCTAATCAAACAACTCCAGTTGTGCAGGTAACAGCTGAAAGGACATGCGATGATGCGGGGTGACCCCCTGGGCTTTGATGGCAGACCGATGAGCCCTGGTAGGATAGCCCATGTTGGTTTCCCAGCTATAGCCGGTAAATTCGAGTGCGAGTTGCCGCATCAGCTCATCCCGATGAGTTTTGGCTAAAATGGATGCCGCTGCAATGGAATAATATTTACCATCTCCTTTTATGACACACTCGTAGGGAATTTCATTGTGCGGTTTGAAGCGGTTACCATCTATGAGGAGCATCTCAGGGGTGATTTTTAACTGATCTACGGCCCTGTGCATGGCCAGATAGGAGGCATTGAGAATATTGATATCATCTATTTCTCCAGGGGAAGCTACCCCCACTCCAAAACTGATGGCTTCTTTGACTATTTCAATTCTCAGCTCATCGCGTTGCTTTTCGGTGAGCTGTTTGGAGTCGTTCAGTACGGGGTGGTGATAGTCTGGCGGTAGAACCACCGCAGCAGCTACCACAGGTCCGGCCAGACAGCCTCTTCCGGCTTCATCGCAGCCCGCTTCTATTTGGTTTTCCTGAAAATAGGGTAAAAGCATCATGGTAAAATTAAGTCAATCTGACTTATCAGGAGGGATTAACCAAACTAATGTGAAACAGGGGTTTAGGCCATTGAGTTTTTCGAAAATGGACACCTGATTGTATTGTTTAGATACAATTGTACTTTCAAAAAGCGAAGACAAGGGCCGAAATTTCACTTTTCTGAGGGTTTTAATTTTTTGGCATTGATATGGTAAAGCTGGCCGAAGGTGTTTTAAACATTAATGCACATGAAATTTATCGCCACAATCATTTTTTTAGTAGCCGGAACTTATGTTTCAGCTCAATCACTCACACAGACCATCAAGGGTCGCTTGGTGGATCAGCAATCCAAATCACCTATTATAGGAGCTACCGTACTAGTCAAGGATTCAGAACCTATGCTTGGCGCAGTGACCGACCTGGAGGGGTACTTCAGGTTGCCAGCCGTGCCTATTGGCAGACATGTCCTGATTTTTTCTTCGGTAGGCTATGAGGTGAAGACGCATCCCAATGTGCTGGTCACTTCAGGAAAGGAAGTATACATGGAAGTAGAAATGGTGGAGTCGCTTGTGGAAATGGCCGCAGTGGAAATTGTAGCCACCAACAAACAAGACAAAGGTCAGCCCATGAATGAGATGGCCACTGTGAGTGCCATCTCGCTCAGTGTGGAAGAGACGAGTCGCTATGCAGCTACGTTTGACGATCCGGCACGGGCAGCAGCTACCCAAGCAGGAGTGACCACCGGAGGCGACGACTTGCTCAATGAGATTGTCATCAGGGGCAACTCACCCAAGGGCATTTTGTGGAGACTTGAGGGCGTGGAAATCCCTAATCCTAATCATTTCAATTCAGTAGGTTCCTCAGCCGGAGGGGTCAGTATGCTTAGCGCCAATGTACTGAGCAGTTCGGATTTTTTTACTGGAGCATTTCCAGCACAGTACGGTAATGCCACCTCCGGGATTTTTGATCTGAATTTGCGTAAGGGAAACTTCGACAAGCATGAGCACTCCTTTCAGGTAGGCCTGCTAGGCATTGGAATGGCCTCTGAGGGGCCATTGAGTAAAAATTCAAACGCTTCTTATCTGATCAATTACAGGTATTCCACACTTGCCCTTTTTGAGCATTTGGGGATCAATATCCTGGGCGATCAGGAGGATATTACTTTTCAGGATTTGTCATTCAAGGTATTTGTGCCTACCAAAAAGGCGGGAACATTCTCCCTTTGGGGGCTTGGTGGGGCCAATACCTATGGGTATAAGGCGGATACAGTCAATACCAACGACTTCTACTTTGAGGATGAAAGTCAGTGGATGGGGGCGACCGGCCTGACACATATTGTCTACCTGGGAGAAGACACCTATTTGAAATCCATCGTTTCGTACTCCGGCAATAGAAATGATTATTCTGAAGACTCACTGAGGCAGCAGGTTTGGTACACCGAAGATTTTACCGAAAGCCAGTTCAGGATTTCATCATTTCTGAATCATAAGTTCAATGCCAGAAGTACCTTAAGAGCAGGGGGAATCTACAGCAGTCTGGGGTTCAATCTGAAAAGTGAGAGCTGGCACCGTGATCAGGAGCGATTTGTGACTGTTTTGGATGAGAAGGGCAGTACGGACCTGTATCAGGGGTTTGCACAGTTGCAGCACAGGTTCACACAGGACTTTTCGGTAAACGTAGGTGGGCACCTTACCTATTTTGGACTGAACAATACGACCTATGTGGAGCCAAGGGCTGGCATGCGGTGGCAGGTGACACCCAAGGGAGCTTTGACGGGCGGGGTTGGGCTTCACAGTAGGAAAGAAAGCATTGCACTCTATCTGGCACGAGAGATTCGGCAGGACGGCAGCTCTACTTATAACAATAAGAATCTGAAATTTACACGGGCCGCACATGCAGTGATTGGATATGAGCTCATGCTGAAGCCTGACCTGAAATTGAAGTCAGAGGTGTACTATCAGTATCTGTATGATGTGCCTGTTTGGCCAAATGATACCATATCCGATATGGAGGCCCGCACTTTTTCAGCCATTAATTCCTATGATGGATATACCACCGTACCACTGGCCAATAAGGGAACCGGCAGAAACTATGGTGTGGAGTTGACCCTCGAAAAGTATTTTACCAACAACTACTACTTCATGACCACTGGGTCGCTCTACCAGTCCAAGTACACGGCGATTGACGGAATCGAGCGGAATACAGTATTCAACGGGAACTACATTTTTAACGCCCTTGGAGGAAAAGAATACACCTTCAACAACGGACAAAAAGTTCTGAGTGTGAACAGTCGCCTGATTTATGCAGGCGGGAAGAGGGAGTCTCCTGTGGATATTGAAGCCTCAAGAGCTGCCGGGTATACCATACGTGACTATACCCGCACCTATGAAGATAAGGTACCCGCCTATTTCCGCTTAGACCTGGGTGTGAGTTACAAATGGAATAAAATCAAGTCAGCCTCTGTGGTGGCCATCAATGTCCAGAATGTGCTTGGGATCGAAAATGTAGCCTTTACGTATTACGGAGCGGAGACCGATAAAGTATGGAATGCCACCCAGCTGGGAATGTTTCCTAACCTGAGCTACAAGGTAGAGTTTTGATAACTTTGGTTGATGGAGAAAAACCCCTGGAAAAAACAATCGGGCAAGCTGATCTATGACAATCCCTGGATCACCGTGGAGGAAGACATGGTGATCAATCCGGGAGGAGGACTGAGTCAATACGGGAAGGTGCTTTTCAAAAATTTCGCCATCGGGATCATCCCTTTGGATGAGCAAAAAAATACCTGGCTGGTAGGTCAGTGGCGCTATACCCTCGGAGAATACTCCTGGGAAATCCCCATGGGAGGCGGCCCTAAGGAGGAATCCAAATTGGAGTCAGCCAAAAGGGAGCTGAAAGAGGAGACGGGTCTTTCAGCCCGAAAGTGGACCGAATTATTGAAAATGCATACGTCCAACTCTGTAACCGATGAGGTGGGCTATGCGTTTCTGGCAGAGGACCTCACTGAGGGAGAGACCGATTTTGAAGAAACCGAGGACCTCAAAATATGGAAACTTCCCTTTTCTGAGGCTCATCAGATGGTACTGGATGGGAAGATCACCGACAGTCTGAGCATGGTAGCAATACTCAAATTGGGGAGGATGCTGAGGATTTAAGGTCCGGTGAGTTCGACCCTTTCCTCATGGATTAGTTTTCTATCTTTGCCACCCCAAAAAATAGCCCCGTGACCCTAAAAGAACATTTCAGTAAAAACGTAGTATTGGCCTATCCCGTGGTGATTGGTCAGCTCGGACACATCATGGTGTCTGTAGCTGATACCATGATGGTGGGGCGCGTAGGGGTGATCCCCCTGGCGGCTGCCACTTTTGCCGGTACTTTCTACCACGTGTTGATGCTTTTTGGCATTGGTGTGAGCTATGCCGTGACACCACTGGTAGCAGCCACGAAGGTTGGAGACCAACCGCGACTGATGAAGTACCTTCAGAGTGGGATGGTGCTGAATATCCTCCTTTCGGTGCTCATGATGGCAGTGGGACTGCTAGTCAGTCCGTTTTTGCAGTACTTTGGGCAGGAGGAGGCAGTAGCTACCGCTGCCAGACCTTATTTGATCATCATGTGTGCATCCATGATGCCGTTGATGATTTTTCAGACCTACAGACAATTTGCCGAGGGGCTTTCTGATACGTTCAACCCTATGGTGGTCTCTATTTTCGCCAATCTCCTGAATGTAGGCCTCAACTATGTGATGATTTATGGGGCACTGGGTTTCCCAGCGATGGGACTTCTGGGTGCAGGTTATGCTACCTTGGTCAGTCGGGTGATCATGGCCGTGCTGATGTGGTGGATGATCAGACCAAGAATGAAAGGTTTCGAGTGGACTTTTGATTGGGCACTAGCCAAAAAGATGCTGAAGATTGGGGTGCCTTCCGGCATGCAGTATGTGTTTGAGGTAGGGGCATTTGCAACGGCTTCCATCATGGTGGGGTGGATCAGCGCCGAGGCGCTGGCGGCGCATCAGATTGCGTTGAATTTATCTGCCATTACCTACATGTGTGCGACCGGGATTGCTGCTGCGGCTACCATTCGCATTGGTAACCAGATGGGACTTAAGGATTTGAAAAACCTAAGAATTGCCGGATATACATCCTTTACGCTGGTGGCCATGTTCATGTCCGTTTCTGCGTTGATGTTTATCCTGTTCAGGGGGGAGCTCACCGGTCTTTATGTGAAAGACGCTCACGTTCAGTCAATCGCGGCGAGTCTCATGATCATTGCGGCAGCATTTCAGGTGTCTGATGGTGTTCAGGCCGTGGGTCTGGGTATACTTCGTGGACTCACGGATGTGAAAGTGCCTACTTTGGTCACTTTTGTTTCCTACTGGTTGCTGGCCATTCCGGGAGGTTATCTTCTCGGGTTTACCTTCGATCTTGGGATTCATGGGGTTTGGTACGCACTCTCCGGAGGGTTAACCCTCGCTGGAGTTTTACATATTTTGAGGTTTAGGAGGCTGACCAAAAGAATAAAGTTTTAGCCCCTTTTTTGGGAATTCGAACGGAAGGGGGAAAGTAGGTGTCTATAGAGCAAACACCCAGGGAAAATGAAATACCTTTTAATAATCATAATGGCATGGATGATGATAGGATGTGACGAGGATGTGGTGATGACGACCAGCGATATCCGATATGGTACCTCCTTCGGGGAGTGTATTGGCTATTGCATTCGGGAGACCACCTTGCATGATACGCAGATCACCGTCCAGGCCAAATCCCGGGACGATGGTCAGGCCACTAAAACAAAAGTAGCTGAGCTCCCAACCGCTGATGCGATGGCTATCAGGTCAGGAATAGACGTGCATCAATTCCAGCAATTACCCTCCACCATAGGATGCCCGGACTGTGCAGATGGTGGTGCAGAGTGGTTAGAATTGCAGGTAGAAGGAGAGACCGTGCGGGTTACTTTTGAATATGGTGCTGACATTGACGGCATTGGAGCCGGGGTACTCCGCCTAAGGGAACTGACCCAGGAAATGGATCCTTCCATAGATTAAGAATCTCAATGGCCATCTAGGTCGATCACTCTGGATTGGCGTGCAGTATGGCCGGTCATCCGGCCCAAATCCCCTTTGATTAAAAAATAATGCGCCGACTTTTCGAAAAGTCGTACTTTCACCATTGCTATGAAAAATCAGAAGGCCGCGCTTGGCTTTATCTTTATCACGGTCCTCATAGACGTCACAGGTCTGGGGATTATCATCCCGGTACTTCCCCAACTCATCACCGAACTTACCGGAGGCACCATCAGTGATGCGTCCATATACGGCGGCTGGTTGATGTTTGCCTATGCCTTTATGCAGTTTCTCTGTGCTCCGGTTTTGGGCGGGCTGAGTGATCAGTTTGGCAGACGACCAGTTTTGCTTTTTGCTCTTTTTGGGTTTGGCATAGATTATATTTTCATGGCACTGGCTCCGACCATTTGGTGGCTTTTCCTGGGTCGGATTGTAGCTGGCGTGACGGGAGCAAGCTTCACCACTGCATCGGCCTACATAGCAGATGTATCTACCCCGGAGAAAAGGGCACAAAATTTCGGGATGATCGGGGCGGCCTTTGGGCTGGGCTTTATTGTGGGTCCTATGACCGGCGGAATTCTGGGAGAGTTTGGTTCTCGTGTTCCGTTCTATGCTGCTGCAGGGTTGACTCTGGTCAACTGGCTATATGGGTATTTCGTGCTTCCAGAATCTCTCAGTCCGGAGAATAGAAGAAAGTTTAGCTGGAAACGAGCCAATCCCTGGGGGACGCTGGTCCAGCTCCGCAACTACCCGACTGTGATAGGACTGATTGCTTCACTGGTGCTGGTGTACATTGCCGCCCATGCCACACAGAGTACCTGGGCTTATTTTACCATCGAAAAATTTGACTGGAGTGAAGCACAGGTGGGCTATTCATTGGCTTTTGTGGGGTTCATGATTGCTTTGGTGCAGGGCGTGATCATCAGGCCGGTGGTGAATAAAATTGGTCAGACCAATGCTGTATACGCTGGTCTCGCCTTCAATGCATTGGGGTTTATCATGATTGCCCTGGCCACTCAGGGTTGGATGCTCTATGCCATCATGATCCCGTATGCTTTTGGTGGGCTCGCGGGACCTTCACTGCAAGGCATCATGTCCAACAGTGTGAATGCTAATGAGCAGGGCGAACTACAAGGAGGACTGACAAGCCTCGTGAGTGTGACTTCCATTGTGGGGCCACCACTGATGACGGGTATTTTTGGTTATTTCACAGCCACGGAAACGGATTGGTATCTGCCCAGTGCACCGTTTTATCTGGGGGCTGTATTTGCGTTGTTAAGTCTGGTCTTTGCGGTGCGGACCTTGAGTGCTAAAAAGGCGAGTTAGAAGAGCCAGCCAGTCTGGCAAGGCACAGCACAACATGACAATTGTCATATTAATTTTTAGTGATTAGTTGACGGTTTATCCATTTTTTCAAGTCAAATCACTTAGTTTTAGCAACAAGCTCTTCGGAGCTGATCACCGCCCTTTCTGTTTGTTCAAACAGGTTTTATGTTGCGTTATGAGGAAAATTTTGATAGCGGACGACCATTCGTTATTTAGCTCCGGTATGTCTGCTCTATTTGTGCGGGCAGGCTACGAAGTGGTTGGTACAGTGGAAAAGGGCAATGATGTTTTGTATGAGGTGATCACTCATCATCCTGATATTTTAATTTTGGATCTTAACCTCCCGAAGAAAAACGGACTGGAGGTGCTGAAAGAGGTGCGGGCATATAGCCGCGATCTGATTATACTCGTGGTAACCATGTATAACGACCGAACCCTCATCAATTCGGTGAGGAAAGAAGGAGCTAATGGATATTTCCTGAAGAACAGTGGTCAAACGGAACTACTGGAGGCTGCGGCCAAGCTAAAGCCTGGGGATTTCATGGTCTCTGTCACCGTTGAAAATTCAAATTCTGCGGATCCGAGTGATTTGGTGGAGGATGAATTTGATCGACTGATTAAACTTACCGTCAGAGAAAAGGAGATTTTAAAACTCTTGGTGCAAGGGTTGTCATCCAAGGAAATAGGAGAGTACCTGGAGATCAGCCCTTCAACAGTGGATACCCATCGCAAAAACATGCTCAAAAAGCTTTCCTTCAATAAAGTCTCAGAACTGGTGAGCTATGCCTTCAGGAATAACCTGGTCTAGAAAATGGGGCGCATTGATCGCCCTTTTTTGCGGCTTGGGCCTCTCTGCACAGCAGGTTCCATTGAGTACCTTTGAGCCCAATCAGGCAATCAGTATCAACCCTTATGTGGAGGTGTATCAGACACCTGATTCTTTGTCTGCGGAAGAGGTAATAGCCCGCATCAAAAACGGTGACCTCAAACCAGCTGAAAACAAGACCTCTCCTGGCTTTTCGAGAGATTATTTCTGGATCAGATTTATCCTGACTGATGATCAATCAGGTGACTGGGTACTGGAGCTGGACAATCCGCATATTGATTTTGTAAACCTATTTGAAGTGAAGGGTGATGAGGGCTTTTTGGTGGGCAGAGGTGGCGACAAGCAGGCGTTTAGTTATCGCACGGAGATTAACCGCCGATATGTTTTTTCCATTGAAATGACGGGGCAGCCCCGGGAATTTCTCCTGATGGTGGACAAACGAAATGCCTCGGTGAGCTTTCCACTCAGGCTGTGGACGGAAGCCACCTTTGGTGCCAATGAGTCAATGTCCAATCTGCTTTACGGTATTTACTTTGGCATTCTCGCTTTTGTGAGCGCGTTTAGCTTCGTGATTGGAGTGGGGATGCGGGAGCGAAATTTTCTGTCATACGGTATTTATGTGGCCATCATTGCCATGTACATGTTTACCCAGCTGGGTTTTTCATTTCAGTATTTATATCCGGAATCGTCGGCTTTCAATAATTACTCACGGGTGATTTTTTCGTTTTCACTGCTCATTACGTCCATGGACTTCTTTAGTCGGCTGTTGGACATCAGAAAATACTTGCCACTATTGAGTAAAATTTACAAAATCGGATGGGTGTTTTTAGGCGTGGTGTTTGTGATTTGGCTACTAAACAGGTTATTCAATCCGGCCTATGCACAGTACACCATCCTGACGCTGAATATCCTCTATCTGTTTATTCTGGGATTTTTTGGTTCCGTGTTTTATGTGAGCATCAAGACCTGGCGATTTCAGCGGGGCAATGTGCTCTTGGTCATGTTTGCTTTTTTTGCGCTGATGGTCGGTGCTTCCATTTACATACTTATTGAATATGGGGTGATTTCGGAAAGTTTCTTCCCGATAAACCCGATCATCATTGGCTCCATGTTGGAGGTTTTGATTTTGTCTGTCTCCATGGCGTATCGGGTAAAAACCCTCAATGAGCGCAAAAATGAGCTTTCAAACAAGCTTCTACGTCAGCAGAAAGATTTGATGCGTGCTTTTATCCGCGGAGGAGACATGGAGCGAAAGCGCATTTCAGAGGAATTGCATGACAACATCGGTAGCAGTTTGTCCCTGTTGAAAAACAGCCTGGCCAATGAGCGCTTTGATCCGAAAATTGTGAATGCAGACATAGATGCACTCTGCGAGGAGGTTCGCACCCTGTCGCACCGCCTGGTGCCTCATCAGATGGAACTCATTGGCTTTTCGGAGGTGCTGGCGGACTACTGCAAGCGCTACGAACGGGACTCAGGTATCAAAGTGGCATTGGATCAGTTTGATTTTCCGGTACTGCCGGAGCACATGTCTGTGCCGCTCCTCCGAATCGTGCAGGAAGCCTTGCAAAATATCCTGAAGCATGCACAGGCCACCGAAGTGGAAATCCAACTGGTGGGCTATCAGGAAGAGATCGTGATCACCATAGACGACAATGGTGTGGGATTTGATCCTGTACAGATGGCCGGAGGAAATGGCCTCATCAATATGCAAACCAGGTGCGAATTGCTTCATGGTCATATGGACATTTCATCCCATGAGGGAAAGGGTACCAATATTCTGATGACGATTCCTATTTAAGTAGTTAAGCGATTACGGTTGGGTTTTTTCCTGAAGTTTTCGGACTACTTTTAGTAGGAGCTTCTTAGGTGTGAATTTTGCGGATCCCGCCAGGATGGTATTCATCACTCCATGGATGGCGGTCATTTCCCCTTTCATCATGGCCTTGTAGCCAAACTCTGCTACTTCCAGTGAAGTAGGGAGCTTCTTTCCTTTGAAGAGCCTGGAGTCTTCCATGTCGGCGGCTTGTTGAAATCCCGACTGAGTAGCTCCCGGACATAGTGCCGTTACGGATACACCATACCCTTTCCACTCTTCGTAAAGTGCCTCGGAGTACGCCTGTACGTAGTGTTTGGTGGCGTAATAAACTGCCATAAGGGGGCCTGGCTGGAATGCCGCCGTGGAGGAGACATTCATGATCTTCCCCGATTTTCGCTCTACCATATCTGACCCGAAAAGTTTGGTGAGTTGTGTCAGTGCGAGGATGTTGAGGTTGATCATCATCTCCTCCTTTTCCCACTCTGTTTCGTGGTAGTTTCCAAAGTCCCCAAAACCGGCATTGTTGATGAGATAGTCTACCTGGATGTTCGCCGCTATTACCTGATTGTATACTTCCTGTGCCGCATCTGGGATAGACAGATCCTTTGGGATATTCAGAACTGAAATTCCATACGCCGCTTCCAGTTCTTTTTTGAGTTGTTCCAGCTTGGAAGTGCTGCGTGCTATGAGTATCAGATCTCCATGGGTTTGTGCATGTATTCTGGCAAGTTCAAGCCCGATGCCTCCAGAGGCTCCTGTAATGAGTGCTACATTTTTCATAAGAAATGATAGAATTTGATGGCCGGTTATGGGCGCTTTCTATTCACTACAAGGTAGCTCAAAAGTATCAATAGGAGGATGATTCCAGAGAAAGTATAGAGCGTCATTTCCAGAGAGATCTCTAGAGCCCAGCCAATGAGTATTGGTCCCACTGCTGTAGAAACAACCATGAACGTGGTGACCATACTTTTGATGGCGCCGAGGTTTTTTGATCCGTACATTTCCACCCATATGGCCACACCGGTGAGGGTACCCAGACTGGCGGTCATCCCCAGGAGAATCATATATACAAGAGCGAAAATTTTATGTTCACCAATGGCTAAAAAGATGAGCCCAACGGCCAGTGGAAACAGATAAAATACAAAGACCTTTCGGGCTGTGAACCGATCGATGAGCGCGCCACCCAAAAAGGAGGTGACTACCTTGGAAAATCCAAAGCCGATAAAGGTAAAGGCCATCCAATCCATCGTCCAGCCCTTGGCCTGGGCGATCAGGTTTTGATGTATGAATATGCCCGTGATAAAAAAAGGAAGAAAAAGCATTACCGGCACGGTCATGTAAAAATAGGGGTCTCCCAATACCTGCCTTCTGGTGAAGTCGTTGATGGTGGTGGAGAGCGGGGTACCCACTTCTTCCTGCCCAGGCAGGTGGTTTCTGATGAGAAGATAGGAGACCGGAATGAAAATCAAAATAACACCCGATCCCATGATGAGCCAGGCATTCTCCCAGCTATATAGCCCGATCAACCCCACAAAAATGAGGGGCATGAAGGTTTCCGCTAGTGAAAGCCCCATGCTCGCTAGGGAAAGACCCTTACCTCTATTTTTGGTAAAAAACTTGGCAATGGCCGTGGAGCCAATCAAAACCATACTTCCCTGACCGAAAAACCGCATCAGAAACAAAGCCGGCAGCAACAATGCATACCGGGCACTGAAAAACATCATAAGACAGGCTGTAAGGAGTCCGAGGCCTCCGAGGAAACTAAGTGTGGAGAGTCTGGCCCTGTCTACCCACCCGCCTACCAATGGCAGGACCAACGCACTCGAGATGGTTGCAATGGCATACCTGTTGCTGAAGCCGATACTTGTGAGGCCCATGTCTCTGAGTAAGTAAGGCACGCTCACGCTGATGAGAAAAGTCTGCCCGATGGCCGAGAAAAAATAATGTAAGGCACCGTATCCCAGGATTTGAGGATGTTTTCGAACAATTTGGAGATAGGACATTCAGGAAAATCAATGGTGTAGGATAAAACTAGTTTAAAACTGTGTAAAATATACACGTAATAGTTGGGTGGTCGGAAATTGTCCTCCAACTCCCTTCACAGCAGTGCTTCACTCATTGTTCGTCATATTCCACCCATTCACCGAAATAGTTTGAGGAATGGGGCGCTCTTCCTTAATTTCATTAACTCAACAGCTAAGTGAACCTATATGGAAAATTCAACAGGAGAATCAGAAAATACACTTTCCCGCCAGCTAAGGTACCTCCAGAGTGTGATCACGCTCAAGGACATGATGGATGAGGAAAATCTGAACATCGTTTATTTGGGGAGGGTCACCCAATCCACCATAGATGGTATAGCGGATATGACCAAGGAGGGGATTTCTGAGAAAGGGGAAAATAGTCTCGTGACCAAACGGGTCTATCACGTGATGATCGAATCCCTTCAGAATATCTGCAAGCATGCCGACAGCAAAGCCAGCTATACTTCCGACAGCCTGGAGGAGGGACTGGCCAAGGAGGGAGTTTTTCTCATTGGGGATAATGAAACGGAGTATTTCGTGACCACCGGCAACCGGATTTCCATGCCCAATGCCATTCGGCTGAGGGACGTGCTGGATAAAATCAATGAGCTGGATAGAGACGAGATCAAGGCACTCTATAAAACTGCCATGATGAATTCTGAACTTTCAGAAAAAGGAGGGGCAGGCCTGGGGTTCATAGACATGGCCAAAAAAACAGGCACTAAGTATGAGTATTATTTCGAGCCCCTCGATAACGAATCCTGCTTTTTTATCCTGACGATCAGGATCTCCAAGAAGTAATTTCAGATCCAAAACACTCCGGTATTGGTGATGTGGATTAAAAACTACAATTAAGGTTAATATTGTTTCATGATAAAAATAATATTAACTACGTTTGAGGTAAATATAATTTAATATGGGAAAACATCAATTGGGCGAATTTGAGGAAGTGGTGCTGCTCACCGTCGCTATTCTCCAGGGCGATGCTTATGGGATCGCTATTATTGAAGAGATGGAAACCCGACTGGATCGCAAGGTGAGCATAGGGGCGCTTCAAACGGTGTTGCGCAGGTTAGAGAAGAAAGGATACCTCAAATCTGAATTTGGAGAAGCCACCGCCGTTCGGGGAGGTAAACGCAAACGTTTCTTTTCACTGACACAGCATGGGAGGATGATACTTCATGAAACCAAAGAGCAACGTCTGGGGCTTTGGAATGCTATTCCTGATTTTTCTCTGAGTGAATCATGAGCGATCCGGGAGGTCATCGGTCGCCAAAATGGATGCTCGGATTTTTCCGTTGGTTTTGCAATCCGGATTACGCTGAGGATATAGAGGGAGATCTGGTGGAGCGTTTTCAACGCACGGCTAAGAAGAAAGGAGTAAGGACTGCAAAGTGGCTCTTCATCAAAGAAATATTACTGCTTTTTAGGCCTGGGATCGTCCGGTCACCGGCAGGTTTTGGCGAATTTAATCAATATGGAATGATCAAAAACTACTTCAAAATAAGCCTTCGAAATATCCTCCGCCACAAGACGTTTTCAGCACTCAATATTGCAGGATTAAGTGTGGGGATAGCCAGCTGCTTACTCATCCTCATTTATGTAAACAATGAGCGCTCCTATGACACTTACAATCATCAGTATGACAATACCTATCGGGTGCTGCATTACTTTGGTAATCAGGAGGAGATAGATGATTTTAAAGCTATCGCCAATAAGGATTACATGGTTTGGGGAAATGCCCCCGCGGCGCCTGCCCTGAAAGATTATTTTCCAGAGGTAGAGTCGGTTTTTCGGTTTACGAGTCCAAGCCCCTGGCTGGTTTCTTACCGGGACAAGACCTTTTCTGAAAACAACATTGTCTTTGCCGATTCCACGGCTTTTGAGGTCTTTGATTGGCCCATGATTGCTGGTAATCCTAAGTCAGCATTGAACAGGCCCAACACCATTGTCCTCACCAAAAAGCTGGCTGAAAAATATTTTGGAGTAGAAAACCCCATCGGTCAAACCCTGATAATGGATACTGAGGATCCGTTTGAAGTGACCGGGGTAATTGACATTCCCACCAACTCACACTTCTCATTTGACGGGATGATCTCCATGACCACTTTTAAGAACATGCGGCCAGAGATTTTTGAGAACTGGGGGTATGTAGATTTTTATACCTATTTCACTGTGCGGCCGGGCGCTGGGATGAGTGATTTTGCCGATAGGATACCTGATTTTTTGGAAAAGAACTTTACCGCTTCATTCAATTATGATGTGAGGATGGAACCCCTCAGTGAGGCCTATTTGTACTCCGAGGCGGGGAGGCAGCCGGGACCATCTGGCAGTCTCAGTAATATTTTTGTATTTACTTCCGTAGCCATTTTTATTCTACTCATCGCCAGCATCAATTTCATGAATCTCTCTACGGCACGGTCTGTGGAGCGGGCTAAGGAGGTGGCTATTAGAAAAACCATCGGCTCCCTTAAAAGCGCCCTTATTTTTCAGTTTTTAGTAGAGGCTATTCTGGTGAGTTTTTTGGCAGCCACTGTGGCAATGGCCCTTGTGTTAATTGGCCATCCCTATCTGGAGATGTTGTCGGGGAAATCATTGCCGATAGACTGGCTATTTACACCCCGAAATGGAGTGTTGGCTGTCTTTTCGGTACTCGCACTGGGGCTGGTCTCCGGTTCTTATCCAGCGTTTGTCCTGTCGGGGTTCAAGCCAGTGAGTGTTCTCAAAGGCTCATTTAAGACGTCTTCAAATGGTATTTGGCTTAGAAAGACTCTGGTTACACTGCAGTTTGTCCTGTCCGTGATCTTGCTGGTGGGCACTAGCGTGGTATACTCTCAGTTAGACTTTTTACGAACTCACGATTTGGGATTCAATCCCGATCGGGTATTGGTGATTGACTATGGCTACGATGGTTTGGTGCAAAGGAAGATAGAGGTGATCAAAAGGGAGCTGAAGCAATACCCAGATGTGGTGGATGCGTCGGCTTCCAGGGCGACACCTGGTGATTTTTTCCCACATGCAGGTACTGGAGTGGAGGAGCCTTCTGGAGAGATCAGTTATCAAAGTCCTGCTATTTATGAAATAGACGAAGATTTTATAAGCACCTTTCAGATGAACTTGATTGCCGGAAGAAGCTTTTCGGTGGATTTTCCACTGGATTCCAGCAATGCACTGATGCTCAACGAAGCTGCAGTCAGGCTCTATGGCTATTCCAATCCGGCTGATGTAGTCGGAAAGTCTTTTGAGCAGTGGGGACGGAAGGGTAAAGTGATTGGGGTCGTTCAGGACTTCAACTATGTCTCTCTGCACAACAAAGTAGAGCCACTGTCACTCAGGTATGGTACCAGGGAAAATATCTCAATGCTCTCTTTGAGACTCAACTCGGATAATTACACCAATACTTTAAGCGAGCTGGAGGAAATTTGGCGTCAGAATGTTCCGCATCGGCCTTTTGACACTCATTTTCTGGATCAAAATTTTAATGCACAATATGAGGCCGATGAGCGCTTTGGTATCATCTTCACCGTTTTCTCGGGGCTGGCCGTATTTGTGGCCTGTCTGGGTTTGTTTGGTTTGACGATTTTCAGTACGGCTCAGCGGACCAAAGAAGTAGGGATTCGTAAAGTACTGGGGGCATCCACGTCGAGTATTGTAGGGCTTCTTTCCAGGGATTTTCTCCAGCTATTTGTTGTGTCGCTTTTGGTCTCTGTACCTTTGTCATGGTACATCATGACCCGGTGGCTGGAAAACTTCGCTTATAGTATTTCCATAGGCTGGGAGGTTTTTGCATGGTCTGCCATTTGCATACTCGTGACCTCATTGGTCACTATGAGCTTGAGAACCATCGGCACGGCACTTTCAAATCCTGTAGACGCTTTGCGGGATGAATAAAATAGCGATCATATGACTGTTGGTTGCAGGAAGGAAATCATGAAGCGCATGCGCCCGCTTTATTTCACCCTTTCTCCTTTGACCAGTGCAAACTCAAGCAAGGTGGTTTGATAAGCTCCAAAAATGCCATAGCCATTTTTAATGTTGGAATACACCTGTACCGGCTCTGAAAATCCGTCTCCACCTGAGTCTTTTTGCAAATTGGAGGTGATCAGGTATTGATAATAGTCCTTGGCAAGTCTTCGAATCTGGAGGGTATAGTAGGAGGTGTCGTTGCCATCAGCATCTGGAGTATGGTGGGTTAGATTATCAAACTCAATGGTGATGCGCTTTTTCTGGCCATCAAAGAGCTCATCATCGAAAATATAGTCGGCATTGGTGTCTTCAAATTCGTTGACGTTTGCTCCCAATGTCCAATAGTACCATTCACTGAGATATCTCTGCTCTTCTCCCAGGATGACGGTGTCTTTTTCTTCATCATAATAGCTTTCTCTGTAATATCCAGCTACATACAACTTCACCTCATAAAAATCCTCACCTTTTGGATCATCAATCGTATAATTTAACCTGATGATCTGGCCATCATATTCACTCTTTCTGTAGCTGGTTTCTCCGATTTCGGCGACTGTCTTTTCGAGGGGAATAGCTGCCTGAGCTTCAGCAGCAGGCAGACCCGACTTTTCGGCCACTATTTTGTAAGTAGCTCCAGGGGAGGGATAGGCGTCAAAAGTGTATCTGCCCGGGAAATCAGTGGATTCTGAGAAAGTCCCTTTGAGGGTTCCATCTTCATGTAAATATAAAGTGGCCCCACTGACCTTTGGGAAAGTATAATTGTTGTCAAGAATGCTTCTGTTGGTGGATAGGTCAATAGTGAAAGTGGTATCCGGATGAATCACACTGTTAATGACCAGGGAGGGTTTAAACTCGGGCAAATCAACGTCCACTACCAGTTCACAGCTTGTCAGGAGCATGACCATCAAGGCTCCCCGTACAGTCACTTTTCGGTATATGGTTTTAGTGAATTTCATTTATTTAGAACTTAAAGCTGTAACGAACATATGGAATGAGCGGAAAGAGGCTGTATTGAATAAACTTCTTATTCCCCCTATTATCATACCCCTGCTGGAGAAAGAAAGGATTTTTACGATTGTATAGATTATAGGCACCCAAAGACCAGGATCGGTCGCCGTTTTTCTTTGGTTTGGTCCAGGTCAGCCCCAGATCCATCCTGTGATAGTCGCGCATGCGGTAGCCGTTTCTGGAAGAATATTTTTGAATAGTCCCTCCATATCCATTGGAGTTCTCCTGCTCATACTCACTCTCCGGCAAGGTGAGGGCAGCCCCTGTCCCATATACCCAGGTGGAGGAAATAGCGAATGTCTTGCTCACATTATAGACGGCCACAATGCTCACGTCGTGTCGGCGATCATACTTGTAGGGATACTGTTTCCCAAAATTGAGGGCTTCAAAAGTGCGATTGGTCCAGGAGAGGGTATAGCCCACCCAGCCAGAGAGTTTGCCGGTTTTCTTTTGGATCAAAAACTCCGCACCATAGCTTTCACCGCTTCCTACAGTCACTTTATCCTGCCAGTCGGAGCCCAGGTTGAAATAGGAAGCCCCTTCTTTGTATTCTATGAGGTTGTTCATTTCTTTATAATAGACCTCTATGCTTCCTTCAAATCCACTAAAGGTTTTGGCCGCTCCCAGGGCCACCTGCCAGCTTCGCTGTGGAGAGATGCGGTCTGTGGCCGGCACCCACAGGTCTGTGGGAAGCCCCAGGCCTCCATTGGTGAGGAGGTGGATGTATTGGGTCATGGTAGCAAAGGAAGCTTTCAACGAAAGGTCATTCCCAAGCAAATAGCGCATGGAGAGCCTTGGCTGCAGTGAATGGTAATATTTCTGATTGACCAAAAAAGAAGAATAATGAAGTCCGCCATTGGCTCGCAGTTTGTCGGAGATCTTAAAATCATCTTCCACGTAGGTAGCAAACTCAGCAGCCAGGGTTTTATTTGCTCCCAGTGTGGTGTCGGATTCACCCTCCAGGTTGGTTTCATACCCGAGTATGCCCGGGTTGAACTGATGGTGGATCATATTGATGCCCGCCTTGATATTATGCTGAGGGGAAGGCAAAAAGTCAAAATCCACTTTAAAGCCCAGGTCATCAATTCCCGAAAAGTATTCTATTGATTCAGCTTCGCGTTCCGTTTGATTGCCGTCTTTGGTGATGGTTTCGTATTCACTGAATATTCTGAATTTGTACTTGCTATAGGTGCCCGTAAAATTGGCAAAAAGCCTTGGGCCAAAGGTGTGGTTCCACCTGAGTGCCGTGATGGTGTTGCCCCAATTCAGGCCAAATTTGTTTTTGTCTGTATACTTGACGCCATCACTCTGATACTGATAAGCGTCTTTGCCGAAGCCCTTATCCAGACCATTGTAAAAGCTGAGATAGACCCGATCTTTATCAGAAATGATTCGATTCATTTTGGCATTTACGTCATAGAAGTAGTATCCGCCAGAGGCTTGACCATCGGACTGAGCCCTGATGATGGGTCGGGTGAGTAAATCAATGTAGGTTCGTCTCCCTGAGACCAGGAATGAGGTTTTTTTGTCTTTCCCGATCGGACCTTCGAGTGTGAGCTTGGAGGAGATGAGACCAATGGATCCTTCCCCGCTAAATTTCTGATTGTTGCCTTCTTTCATGGAGATGTCGATGACCGAGGAAAGTCGCCCGCCATAGCGGGCAGGGAAGCCGCCTTTTACCACGTTTACCCGATTGATGGCATCCGGGTTGAACACCGAAAAGAACCCGAAGAGATGTGATACATTGTACACGGGCACCCCATCCAGCAGGATGAGGTTTTGATCAGGCCCACCCCCTCGCACATAGATTCCACTGGAGCCCTCGGTACCACCCTGGATCCCCGGCAGGAGCTGGAGGGACTTGAGCAGGTCCGCCTCTCCCATGAGTACAGGGAGTGCTTTGATCTGCTCTATAGGCACGTCAATGCTGCTCATCTGGGGGGACAGCTCTATGTTTTCTTCCGCAGTGATGATCACTTCCTCCAGGGTAGTGCCTGGTGCCAGACTGATGTTGAGATTCTGGTTTTGAGTGAGGGTGACTTCTTGTTCCCAGGACTGATAGCCCACATAGGAGCAACGGAGTTGATACGTGCCGGTGGGTAGTGTGAGGGAGTAAAAACCAAAGGTATTGGTGATGGTGCCTTGCATGGTTGCCGGATCCAGAATGGTGGCACCTATGAGGTTTTCACCTGTTACCTGATCTCTGATGTATCCATTGATGGTAAAGTTTTGCCCAAACAATAGTCCTCCAAGGAGATTGAGTGAAACAAGGGATAAAATTTTTTTAGTCACGGCGTTAGGTTGGGTGATGCGAAGGTGATTCGTCTAAGACTCAGTAATCAAGCAAAGTGTTGTAATCAGCGCAAATCTATAATGTAAAACGGTTTATTAGATGTTGATATTGTATCTCTTCAATTGATGGTTTTTGTATTTCTTACTAAATACCAGAACAAATAATCTGCCCTTCCCGTATATTAGTTCTACAATCTAGTATAATACTGCTGAGCTATGAAGGAAACGCGTTTAGGTGAATTTGAAGAAGTTATTTTACTGCTGGTAGGCATCCTGGGGGAGGAGGCTTATGCTTTCAAAATTGCGGAGGAATTCGAAGCTCAGTCTGGGCGGGCATCGTCCATAGGGTCTGTACACTCTACATTGGACCGATTGAAGGAGAAAGGGTTTCTAACCTCAGAAATGGGTCAGCCAACCGCCGAGCGAGGCGGGAGGCGCAAGCGGATTTATACCATCACCGCAGCAGGCCAGGCTGCACTGACTTCTTCCAGAGATTTCAGGGTTTCTCTATGGAACCAGTACCCCGGATTGTCTGTGGATCGTTTGAATTTTCTCACTTAAGGTTTGAAGAACCGCGATCAAATACCTCCAAAATTGGCAACGCGCTTGCTTACCTGGCTGCTTCGGGCAGACCTGGCCGAGGAAGTGCTCGGTGATTTGGAGGAGAAGTTCTACTCCATGGCCAGTCACAAGTCCCTTTTCAAAGCGAAACTCAATTACTGGTATCAGGTACTTAACTACCTGAGGCCCTTCGCCATCAAAAAATCAAAGTCAACCTCCTTAATCCGCTTTACCATGGTGCGTCACAATTTCACATTAACATTCAGAAATTTTAAGAAACACAAATCTCAGTTTTTGATCAACCTCATAGGGCTGTCTACCGGGTTGGCCTGCGTGATCTTTATCGCACTTTGGGTGGCAGATGAAAGGAGCGTTGATAAATTTCATGAGCATGATGCCCGGCTGTATCAGGTCATGTCAAATCACAGCGATGCCAGTGGTATCCGCACCTGGAAAGGTGTGCCCGGGCTGCTGCTGGAAGAGATTCAGTCCAGGGTGCCGGAAGTGAGCACGGCAGTCGCCACTACTGATACCCATGAGTTTACCCTGTCGTCGGGCGATACCTATTTTAAATCCAATGGGAAGTTTGCCAGTACCGAATTTTTGAATGTCTACACCTATGCGTTGATAGGAGGTGCTGGGATATCTGATAAGTCCGGGATTTTGATCACGGAATCACTGGCTATGCGCATTTTTAAGAGTACAGATGTGGTCGGAAGATCGCTGGAGTGGCATTTTTTTGATCAGACCAAGGATGTTCAGGTTGCTGGTATTTTGAAAGATATTCCGAGAAATTCTTCGGATCCGTTTGACTTTGTGATGTCCTGGGACTTCTTTCATGATGACCTCATTAGTTACAAAAATTGGTTTAACTACTATGCAAGAATCGCGGTGGTGCTCAATCCATCAACTGACCCACAGGATGCGTCTAAGAAGATAGACGCTATTTTGAAGGAACAACAGGAAGAAGGTAAGGTAGACCTGTTTTTGACCCGCTACAGCGACCTTTACCTCCATGGGAAATATGAAAATGGAAAGCAGGCAGGTGGTCGGGTTGAGAATATGAATTTATTCATCACAATCGCCCTATTCATTCTATTTATCGCCAGTATCAATTTTATCAATTTGTCGACTGCCAAGGCAACTCATCGAATCAAGGAGATCGGGGTAAAGAAATCGCTGGGGGCCTCCAGGTGGTCATTGATGGGGCAGTATTTCACAGAGTCTCTCATGCTCAGTCTCTTGTCTGTGGTGGTGGCCCTTGTGCTGGTATGGTTGCTACTTCCTCAATTCAACTTTTTGGCCCAGAAGCAATTGACCCTTGGTATGGACTGGCTGATGATCCAAATCGCCGGACTCCTGATTGTCATTGTGGGTGTGATTGCTGGTAGTTACCCTGCACTGTATCTCTCTGGGCTCAGAGCCATAGAAGTGCTAAAAGGGAAACTGTCACGAAAAACTGGTGAAGTTTGGGGTCGAAAATCGCTGGTGGTCATTCAGTTTTCTCTGTCCATTATTCTTATTGTATCGGTGCTGGTGGTTTATAAGCAGATGGAATTTGTGAAGCAGAAAAACCTGGGGTACGACCGTGAAAATCTCGTGTATTTCGAAAGGGAGGGTAGGCTTATTAATCATTCAGATGCATTCATCAATGAGTTGAGAAATACGGAAGGAGTAGAAGATGCGGCACTTTCTGGTTTTGTGGTGGGAGGAGGAAACTCCACAGGTGGTGTGAGTTGGCCAGGTAAAACTCCTCAGGATCAAATCCAGTTTTGGGAGATCAATTCAGGCCCTGGATTGGTGGAGATGCTCGGGCTGGACCTGGTGTCTGGTCGTGCGTTTTCTTCGGAGTTTGGAGCTGATTCCACCAGTGTTATTTTCAATGAAACAGCCATTGCGGCCATGGGAATGGCAGACCCGTTGGGAAAAACGATTACGCATTATACCGGCGATAAGAAGATTGTGGGAGTAGTGAAAGACTTCAATTTGGTATCACTACATACCAAAGTGGAGCCCATGATTTTCCTATACAATCCTGAGAAAACCCATTATGTCATGGCCAGAATAAAACCAGGAAGTGAAGTGAGTACTCTTCATAAAATGGAATCACTCTATTCCTCTTTCAATCCGGGATACGTCTTCAAACCGCAGTTTGTAGTTCAGGATTATCAGGCCCAATATGCCTCGGAGGAACGAGTGGGGGTACTATCAAGGTATTTTGCAGGGTTTGCCGTTCTAATTTCTTGCCTGGGCTTGTTTGGTTTGGCTGCCTTCACAGCCGAGCGGCGTACCAAGGAGATCGGAATCAGAAAGGTGATGGGTTCCAGTGTTTTGGGCATTGTTTATTTGTTGTCCCTGGATTTTACCAAAATGGTATTGGTGGCCGCTATGATTGCTTTGCCTGTTAGCTACTTCATTGCTGCTGACTGGCTGCAAGACTTTGCATTCAGGGTTGGTCTCGAATGGTGGTTTTTTGCATTGGCGGGCCTAAGTGCCTTGCTGGTGGCATGGTTTACGGTAGCCCTTCAGACCATCCGAACGGCCAGAATCAATCCTGTAGAATGCCTGCGAAACGAATAGCATTCTCTGTTAATACTGAAAGTATCTGTTGCATCCCTCATCATCCAGGGTGGAGTTGATGGTTTTGAGGTAGGCAATGATGGTTTCGGCAGTGGTTAGTCCTTGTATCTCAGCTTTTTCCAAAGGAAAATACTGGTCGTAGACCGCAGGAATATAGTCATTGATCCCAATGGTAACCAGATCTTCCGGCGGGATGGCTTTACCATCTTTGTAGAGCACAAGCGTGGAGCCATTTTGCTGGAAATCCACTCCTGATACATGTACGCCTGCCCGACTCTCAGTGAAAAAATCGCTCACCTCCTGGGCCGTCATGGTGAAAATCACGCTCTGGTTATTGAATGGATCCATGTTGTATATTTCCAAAGTGGTGATATCCCCCGCATCTATGCCTGAGCGTATACCTCCACCGTTCTGAAAGGACATGTCTACCTGCAAGTAATCCATAAGTGCGGTGGTGTAAAAGCAGCCTAGTTCGTTGCGATCGTGATCTGAAAGGGCCACCCCAATTACCTCATTGAATTGCGGGGCATTGTTGTAAGTGGCTATCAGGTCTGCCAACTCCTGATCACGCTCTGCATAGTCATGAAGATCGATGAAGGAGACGTCTGAACTGGTGATACGGGCTTTGTCTACGATAAGATCCAGTCGCCCGAGTAGAGCCAGGTAAGAGCCGGCCTGCACCACCGGTGTTTCGTTGATGGTCAGGTTTACTTTTTGGTGGGAATGACCACCAATGACAGCATCCAATTCCGGGAAAATTTCCGCCAACTCAAGGTCATTTTGTGTGCCCAGGTGGGTCAGTGCGATGAAGACATCAGCACCTTCATCCTCCTTCAGGGTACGGTATTTAGCCAGTATGTCGGTATGTCTGCGAAATTGCATTTCCGTGACACGCCAGGGGTGAGTGGCAGGGATGATGGCTCCAGGCTTGCCGAAAGTTTCTACCAGTCCGAGAAAAGTCACGTTCAAGTTTCCTATGGTTAGTGTTTTGAAAGGGTCAGGTTGTGGCACTCCGCTGTTTTTCATGTCCACATTGGCACATACCCAGTCAAATTCTGCTTGCAGTACCCTGTCTTTCAGGTGCGATGGCCCATAGTCAAATTCATGATTCCCAAGCACCGACACATCAAATCCGGTTTTGTTCATGATGTCGATCATCGGATAGCCCTTCTTCTCATATTGATCCACTATGGGGTTGCCGGAAAACATATCCCCGGCGCATACCAGTAGTACGTGTTCGTTGGTTGCTTTCTCCTTATCCACGATGTGTTTGATTTTGGCAAAGTTGCTTAGCTGGCCATGCTGATCATTGATGAAAAAAATCGTGAGCGTGTCCGCCGAGTCAGTTGGCTGTTCAGGGTCTACGGTGGAGTGGTCGCCGCAGGACAGGATGACAATAGCAAGTAGCAGGTGAAGGTATGGTTTCATATAAGGAGCGTAGTGAATGGTAAACTTAAAGAATCCGGTTATTCTTTTATTTGCTTAACAATAGTGAAACTAATAGATTACATTCACGTTTGTTAAGTAAATAATTTTGAGATAGGTATGAAAGAGCAATCTCTCGGAGAATTTGAAGAATTAGTCTTGCTGATGGTGGCAGCGCATCACGATGAGGCCTATGGTGTCCTTATTCTGGAAAGCCTGGAAAAAAAGCTGGACAAAAAGGTAAACATCAGTGCCATACACGTAGCCCTGAAGCGTCTGGAAAAAAAGGGTTTTGTTACTTCCCGATTTGGTGGGATCACTGCAGACCGGGGTGGCAGGAGAAAAAAGTTTTATGTGATCAGTGCGCTCGGCAAGAGTATGCTGGATAAACAATACGCCCTTCGCACGAGCATCTATCAGGAGATTCCTAATATCTCTTTCAACTAACCCAATGCAAATGACACCCCCGAAAAGAGCATTGAAGTTTCTCCGCTGGTTTTGTCGCGAAGAATTTCTGGAGGAGATAGAAGGAGACCTGATCGAGCTTTTTGAAAAGCGGCTGGAGGTATCACCACAAAGTGCCAATCGGAAATTTCTGTGGGATGTGATCCGTGCCTTTCGACCTATCAATATCAAATCATTCACCATTAACAACTGGACCATGAACGCCCTACAGAATTATACCAAAGTTTATTTCAGACGATTTCGGAAGGAAACTACCCATTATCTGGTCAATACTTTAGGGCTGGCACTGGGGTTTGCCGTACTGTTTTTTATCCTGATGTATGTATATGATGAGGAGCATTTGGATAGGTACCATGCCAAAGCGGATCGCATCTACCGAGTACTGGAAAAACGTACCGGTGAGGACGGAGAGGTTCAGCATTTCAGTGCCACTTCCAATATGCTGGCCGATGGCCTGAAGGCTGAGTTTCCTGAAATAGAGGAAACCGCGAAGATGATCTCACTGGGCTCGGGAGGGTTGCAGTATGGTGAGACCTTGTTCAATGATCGGAATTATGTTTTCGCTACCAAGAGCCTTTTCAATATCCTTGATTTCAATATTTTGGCTGGTGATCCCTTTCAGGATTTCAATGGTGGTGTGGGAGTAGTACTCAATGAGACCACCGCTCGTAAGCTCTTCCGCGATGAGGATCCCATAGGCAAGATCGTGACTATGCCTGGCAGAATGAGTAGTGTGGAAGTGGTGGCTGTGTATGAGGATTTGCCTGCTACTTCCACCTATCAGTTCAATACGGTGTACGTGGCGGATTTTGCGCAGTTTCCGGCTGCTTATGGCGACTGGCTGACTTCCTGGAACTCTCGGGGAATGACCACCTGGGCGCTGTTTAAAGCGGGGAGCCGACCCGAATCTGTCCTTGCCAAGAAGGAGGGGTTCATGAAGAAATACTACAATGATGAGATCCGACCCCACCATGATTTCTACTTTCAGCCCATCGCAGAGATGCACCTGGGGTCTGGTCATCTGGATACATTTGGTTCGGATGCTGTGGTGTCTATCCCCTATTCTCAGCGGCAGTTTGTCTCAATAATTTTTCTGATAGGCCTTTTTGTGATTACCATAGCCGCACTGAACTATATTAATTTGTCTTCGGTGCAGGCCTTGAAGAGAACCCTGGAGGCAGGCATCCGAAAGGTGAATGGAGCGACCATCGGTCAGCTTCGGTTCCAGCTTTTTGTAGAGACCTTTTTGACCCTTTTGATTGCTTATGTGCTCTCTGTAGTGCTGCTCATTGTGTTTCATTCGAAATTCCTGGAGCTTTCTGATAAAGTCATCCCATTGAGCCGGTTTTTTAGTCTGGACCTACTTGGCTATCATGCTGTGGCTTTTGGTGTTATTTGGGTGCTGTCATCCCTGATCCCTGCCGTTTATTATTCCAAACTCAATCATTCCCTTATTCTGACCCGCAATGTCTTTGTTGGGAAAGGTGACCTGTTGCGAAAATTATTTGTGGTGGTGCAGTATGGTATTTCTTTATGCCTGATCATTGGATCTATTGTGCTATACCGTCAGCTTCACTATGTGCAGACGAAGGATTTGGGCTTCAGGAATGATAAACTAGTAACACTGGATATCAATAGCGGAACCGCCCGTCAGCGATTTAAGTCCATTATTGCCGGGCTCAAGGAGCATGCCAGTGTGGTGAATGCCACCACTTCCTCTCGTGTGCCTGGAGAGTGGAAGTACATTCCATCGGTAGAATTGTCCCAGGTTCAGAATGAAAACCCTGTAGTGGCGACGCACTATGCAGCTGATGAAAACTGGCTGGATACCTACCAGATGACACTGAAGACGGGTTCAAATTTCTCAGGGGTTGCAGGCAGTGACACACTGAAAGTGATTTTGAATGAAAAAGCCGTGGAACTATTGGGTTTGGAGGATCCCATCGGCGCATCCGTATGGATAGCAGAAGATACCCTGTCCAAAATGCAGGTGATCGGCGTGGTGAAGGATTTTCATTTTCAGTCGCTGCATGTGCCGCTCGGGCCTGTGGTGATCACCAGTTGGAACAATCCCGTGCTGGGGATAGACTATTTTACTATCCGGTATCAGGAGAATCTTCCTGAGGTGCTCGCGCACATAGAGGAGGTACAAAAGCGATACGACCCTGAAACTCCGGCGGAAATCAACTTTCTGGATGAGCGCTGGGAGCGGTATTATCAGGCAGATCAGAGTAGGAGCTATTTGATCCTGATTGCCACCGTTATTTCCATTATCATATCCGCTTTCGGGTTGTTTGGCCTGGTGAATTTTACGGTCGAAAGAAAGACCAAAGAGGTGGGAATTAGAAAAGTGCTGGGTGCCAGCATCCCTAACATCTTGCAAATCATTCTAAGAGATTATGTAGCACTACTGCTTATATCCCTTTTCGTGGCAGCACCGGTGGCCTGGTGGACCCTCAATGGCTGGCTTCAGGATTTTGCATATCGCATAGAGCTTTCTGTTGGTGTTTTTACGATTGCATTTGCTGCCGTTTTGGTTATTTCCTTTGTTACCGTGATTGCCCGTGTGTATCGTTTGGCTAAATCAAATCCCGTTAATTCTCTCAGATACGAGTAAGAAAAGGTAGGATTTTGGGATTATTTTCGTAAATTTTTCCAAAAGTGAAACCTATTTACCACTTAGCGAGTTTTATTAAGGTTGGAATTTATTGTCTAAAAGAATTTGATCCGTACTCAATATTTTCGTAAATTCGCGGTTCTTTAATTGAATTTAGCGAAATAGATTCTGAAGGAAAAATTGGCCGTTTTTGATCTTAAAACCAGCGGCTGATTGGAATATTAACTATAAAGAAAGCACATGCGACAACTCAAGATCACACAATCCATTACCAACCGAAGAGAGAGTCACACTCTGGAGAAGTACTTTACTGAAGTAAGTAATGTACCGATGATTACTCCTGATGAGGAGGTGACGCTAGCTAAAAGAATCCGCGAGGGTGATGAGCTGGCTCTGGAGAAGTTGGTAAAGGCTAACTTGAGGTTCGTGGTATCTGTGGCGAAGCAGTACCAAAACAGAAGCCTTCCTTTGAATGACCTCATCAACGAGGGAAACCTGGGATTGATCAAGGCAGCAAAGAAATTTGATGAAACCAAAGGTTTCAAATTTATCTCCTATGCGGTGTGGTGGATTCGTCAGTCCATTATGCAGGCTTTGGCTGAGCAGTCGAGAATTGTTCGTCTACCGATGAACAAGTCAGGTGCGATCAACCAGATCAGAAGAGCCTATGCTGAGCTCGAGCAGCAGTTTGAGCGTGAGCCAACTGAGGAGGAATTGGCAGAAATTCTGGACATGAAGCCTAGTGAAGTGCGAAACACACTGGGTGCTGAGGTGAAGCAAATGTCCATGGATGCACCTTTTGGTGAAGATGAGTCTGGTTCACTTTTGGATGTATTGGAAAACCAAACCACAGGTCCTACAGATGGTGAGTTGGTATTCAATGATTCACTGAAGGTGGAGACACTAAGGGCGCTTTCTACCCTGACAGCCAGAGAAAGAGAAGTGATCATGATGAGCTTCGGTATCGGTCATGACAATCCTTACACATTGGAAGAAATAGGAGATGCCATGGGATTGACCCGTGAGCGTGTGAGACAAATAAGAGAAAAGGCACTTCAGAAATTGAGAGAGCCTGGTAAAAACAGAAGACTTAAAGAGTTTGTCGCTAATTAATAGCTAATAGATATTTGGTTATGAAACCCCTGCTGTGATCTTCGCAGCAGGGGTTTTGTTTTTTAGTTGAGTCTAATCGCCATTCCTGCTCCGAGGACCAATAGTCCGGCCCCCACGCCCTCTTCACCCGCGAAGTTATTGTACGGGCCTTTGTAGGTTTTAGCTTCTAATTTGAATGCGGCATTTTCGGTGGGGTAATAGTTTACAGACAGACTAATGACATTCATGGCAAACTGGCCTGTGATGCCATTGATGAGTAGGTCATCTTTGTCATTGATGTTTTCATAACGGCCAGCCACCGACCATTTTTCAGAAAATGTATACTTGCTGATCACCGTGATAAAAGAAGTGTGTAGGTTTTTATCAGTAGCGCTGTTGCTTTGTGTGGTGTAGTCTAGCACACCTGCAATTTTCCAATTCTTAAGGGGCTTTGCCTCGAGAATCAGATTGTTGTGAAACCTCATCAGGTCCATGTTGCTGTTGGTGCTCTCATTGCCGTAATAGTTACCATAGCTTATTTTGAATGATTCATTCAGCGTGTGGTCCACGGCGATACCCAGTGATTTTTTATTGTTGGTTTCACCTATATTTTGCCAGCCGTTGAGAACTACTGCTCTTAGCTGTGTTTTGTCTGAGAGGTCGTGGGTGTACCGCAGACCAGACTGATAGTATGGGGTGTACTCAGTGGCCAGTGCGGGAGAATACAGATCCCGATCCAGAGACAAGGCACTTTCATAACCAAAATGTCCGCCAAAAATCCCCACATCCAACCATCCTTTTTTTGTTACCTGATACCCCGCATACGCTTCATACACCATTTGGTAGAGTTTTTCTGGTTCTGCCCCGTAGTTGTTGGCCGGATAGGTTCCCACCTGTAGGGCCAGACTAGCCCTGACTTTATCTTCTTCGTAGGCGGCACTCACCCAGGCGTGGCTCAGGTTAAATTCGTTGTGTTTATCGTATTGAGTGACGTAAAGTCGTTGATTATCCAGAGGTTTGCTAAAGTCAAAACTATAGTAGGTATCCAGGTATGCGCCAAACTTGATTTTGGATTCTTGCGCTTTCGCATTGAAAAATTTCAAAAAAAAGACACATATAAATATAAAATAGATAGTTTTTCTCATTTGATGATGTATTTGATTTAATTAATTTTGCACCTCAAAACGAATAAAGATAATGGATTTACGATCAGAGCGAATCAAAAATATGGCAGAATCTGCAACCCTGGCCATGGCAGCAAAGGCAAGGGAGCTGAAGCAGAATGGAGTGGACGTAATAAGCCTTAGCTTGGGCGAGCCGGACTTTAAGACGCCTAAACACATTCAGGAGGGAGCGAAAGCGGCCATTGATGAAGGAAAGTACTTTGCGTACCCTCCGGTAAATGGCTATTTGGATCTCAGAGAAGCTATCAGTGCCAAATTCAAGAAGGAAAACGGATTGAATTATTCGCCTGATCAGATTGTGGTTTCCAATGGAGCCAAGCAGTCTATTGCCAACGTATTTTTGGCACTGCTGGATCCGGGTGATGAGGTGATCGTATTTTCGCCATACTGGGTGAGCTATAGCGCTTTGGTGGAACTGGCTGAGGGGAAGTGTGTTTTTGTGAATGGAGATTTGGAACATGACTTTAAAGCAACAGCCGAGCAACTGAAAGCCTCTATCACGGACAAAACAAAAGCATTGATTTTTTCATCACCATGTAATCCCACAGGTTCTGTTTTTTCTCAGGAAGAACTGGAGGCTATCGCGGAAGTGCTGAAAGAATATCCAAATATCGTGGTGATCTCCGATGAAATTTATGAGTTGATCAACTACGGAGAGAAGCATGTGAGCATCGGTGCCATTGCAGGCATGGAGGATCGTACAGTTACTGTCAACGGATTTGCCAAAGGATTTGCAATGACTGGCTGGAGAGTGGGGTACATCGGAGCTCCCCTATGGCTGGCCAAAGCAGCCAATAAAATGCAGGGGCAGATCACCTCAGCCAACTGTTCAATAGCTCAGCGTGCCGCGTTGACGGCCCTGACTTCAGACTATGAGCCATCTTACAAGATGGTGGAGGAGTACAGAAGCCGACGGGAGCTGGTGTATGGCCTGCTGAGTGAAATTCCCGGTGTGGAGGTGAATATGCCTGGTGGAGCCTTCTATTTTTTCCCCAATGTGAGCAGCTATTTTGGCAAAAGTGTCAACGGGAAGGTCATTGCTGACGCCACCGACTTAAGTCTGTTTTTATTGGAAGATGCCAATGTATCGGTAGTGACTGGTGAGGCATTTGGTGATCCCAGATGTTTGAGACTGTCTTATGCTGCTTCTGTTGAGGATCTGAAAACGGCCATGAGCAGGATGAAGGCATCATTGGCTAAACTAGCATAATGGCATTTGACTCCATTGAGGGGGTTTTCAATGCTTTTACAAAAATGAAAGTATTGATCATCGGTGATTCGATGGTCGATACTTACACATATGGTGAGGTGCACCGGGTATCTCCGGAGGCACCTGTACCCATCTTACAGGCCCAAAAGACCGAGCATCGCCTTGGCGGAGCAGCCAACGTGGCGCTCAATATCCAGGCGCTTGGTGCCCACCCTATTCTTTGTACGCTCGCCGGAGCGGATCCGGAGGCGGATTTACTGATCCAGCTGCTGGAGCAACAGCGAATTTCTGCTGCACAAGTAGTCAAAAGCGACGAACGAGTGACCACTGTCAAGCACAGGGTTCTTTCCGGTTCTCAACACCTGCTTAGGATAGACAGAGAAACCGAACGGTCGCTAACGGCTGTAGAGCGTTCGTTATTGACTGCAATCATCGAACCGCTCATAAGTGAGGTGGACTTGATTCTACTGCAAGACTATGATAAAGGTTGTCTGAGTAAGGAGCTGATTCAGTGGATTATTCGAGCGGCGCAGGAGTGCAGCGTGCCAGTGGTGGTAGATCCCAAAAAGAAAAATTTCCTTACTTATCAGGGCGTGAGTCTGTTCAAACCCAATCTCTCAGAAATGAAAACCGGATTGGGGCTTGAGGCATTGAGTCTCGATGAGTCTTCCCTGGCTGATGGCGCCACTCTACTATCGGGCAAAATTCAATTTGACCAGCTGCTGTTAACACTTTCCGGGGAAGGTGTTTATTATTATTCAGACGCAGTATCCGGAAAATTGCCGGCGCATTTGCGCAGCATATCGGATGTGTCAGGGGCTGGAGATACGGTCATTTCTATTGCCGGACTCTGCTGTGCACTGAATTTGCCACTGCTATTTACCGCTGAGTTGGCTAACTTAGGAGGCGGTATTGTCTGTGAGTATCCTGGAGTGATGCCGATAGACCCCATCCGATTGCTTGGAGAAGCTCAATCCAATGAACTTCTCTTAGCGCAGTTGAAGTAAACCAGCAGTTTTTAATGAACGGGAAATTCTTATTGTGCGTCATCGTACTTTTTGCTATTGGCATGAATGTCACAGCACGCGAGGCGCAGAAAGGGGTATTGGATTTGAGGGATGCTGACCTATCCGCTGCGCCCGTTCCCCTGAATGGTGAATGGACTTTTTTTTGGGAGCAATTGCTCTCCCCGGACGCTATCTCATCTTCCACTCAGGACTTTTTTTATTTCCCCGAGCTTTGGAATAATCACAGCTCCCATGGTGGAGTGTCGCTTTCACGGAATGGTTTTGCTACTTACCATTTGACTATTCTGCTACCACGTGATCGGACGGATCTCGCCCTGAGAATCAAACATGTCTATTCGGCAGCCAGACTGTATATCGAGGATGAAAGGATCGATTTTGGTGGGCAGGTAGGAATGGATCCGGCTACCTCAGATCCCAAATGGGTGCCCCAGATCATTGAATTACCAGATCAGGACACTGTTCGGATTACCCTTCAGATCTCCAATTTTTCTCACCGGAAAGGTGGAGCCAGAGAAGCGATTCTTTTAGGCGATGAGGCTTTTTTGAGAAGTCAGGCCAACGAACTTCTGGCTTTTGACTTGTTGCTGACTGGTACTTTGGTAATGACCGGCTTGTTTTTTTGTGCCCTTTATTTTTTCGGTCAACGAGAAAAGTCAGCCATTTTCTTTTCAGTTTTTTGTCTCACTTTTTCCTATCGGGTGGTGGGTGCTGATGATTATACCTTACAAATTATTTATCCGGGTATGGCGTGGCTGACGAGTATTCGCCTTGAATATCTATCGCTATTTGTGCCTCCTATCTTCTTCACACTTTATACGCACGCACTTTTTCCACTGAAATATCGTGTCAATCCCCTGTATGTTTTCGTGGCCATTTCCATCCTAGCTTCTGGCATTACATTGATTTTTCCACCAACGGTTTTCACCAGCTTGGTGGATGCCTATTTGATTCTGCTCCTCGCGGGTATTTTAATCGTGGCGTATGTATACATCCGGGCATATCAGCGAAACATGGAGGGGTCCAGATATGCTTTGATCAGCTCGCTGATGATTTTAATGATCTTCTCTTACAAGATTTACCTTTATATGGGTGCGGCGGAAGAGATTGAGTTGATTTCCTTTGTGGGGTACCTGGCGTTCTTCTTTTTTCAGTCGCTCATTTTGTTTTTTCTCTTTACCAATTCCTTGAAAGAGGCCAAAGAGCAAGCGGAACATGCCGCCCGCACCAAGTCGGAGTTTCTTTCTATGATGTCTCATGAAATCAGGACACCCATGAATGCTGTGATAGGGTTGTCCAACTATTTGCTGGGAGATCAACCCACCAAAAATCAGGAAGAAACCCTCAATACCCTCAAGTTTTCAGCTGAAAACCTCCTGGTCATCATCAATGATATTCTTGACTTCAGTAAAATTGAGGCTGATAAAATTGAGTTTGAATACAGGTCGGTCGATATCCGGTCGCTTATTGAGAACCTGAACCGTGTGTTTTTGCCGATTGCGGATGCCAAAAAGCTGAAAGTCGTCTTTGAGTGTGATGATCGAATTCCGCAATTCATATCCTGTGATCAGACCCGAACTAGTCAGATACTGACCAATCTGCTGAGCAATGCCATTAAATTTACAGAAGAAGGAGTGATCAGGTTGAGTTTAAAATGCGAATCACAGACCAATGACCATGTGGTCATTAAATTTGAAGTAGCAGATACTGGTATCGGGATAGAGAAGCAACGACAAGAGGATATTTTTCAGAGTTTTACACAGGCGAGTTCCTCCACTAACCGACGCTACGGAGGTACAGGTCTGGGGCTTACCATTACAAAAAAATTGCTCAAATTGCAGGGGTCTGACCTGATGCTGGAGAGTGAATTGGGCAATGGCTCATTGTTTTGGTTCACTCAGCAATTCGCAATAGTTGAAGATATTATATTAGAGAGCATGCCTGACAACATAGAGGAACAACAACTGCCGCTTGATGTGCTATTGGTTGAAGACAATCAGATCAATGTGATGGTGGCATCCAAGTTTTTAAATAAGTGGGGAGCCAGTGTGACTGTGGCGGCAAATGGTATAGAGGCAATAGAAGCCATCTCAACCCGCAATTTTCACGTGGTGTTGATGGATCTGCAGATGCCGGTGATGGATGGTTTTGAAGCAGCTGAGGAAATCAGAAAGAAGAATAATCTGACTCCAATTATCGCTTTGACGGCCTCAGCACTACCCGAAGAACAGAAAAAAATCAGAAACTCGGGAATGAATGATTATATTATCAAGCCCTTTGACCCGGGGGAACTTTTAAAAAAGCTCCGTCACTATACCTGATACTGGATGTTCGCATCGCGATTTGTCATTTGCTGTCTGTTACTTTTTATTGGAAATTTCTCCATGGGGCAGACTCAATCTGCTACTATAGATTTGAGAAACGCCGATTTCAGCAAAAGCCTTTCGCTCGATGGGACCTACGAGTTTTATTGGGATCAACTGCTGCTACCCGGTCAGTTGGATACACTGACTCCTGGCTATTTCCCGTTTCCCTCACTGTGGAACAATCAGTTTGTAGGTGACAAGCATTTGAATGCAAACGGGTTTGCTACATACCGGGCCATAATACTCTTGCCGGAGCGTTCCGACTATACGCTTTATGTTGAGGATGTTTACAGCGCTTTCGCGTTGTACTTCAATGGAAAGCTGATCGCCAAGAATGGTCAGGTGGCAACTACTCCCGAGGCTTACTTGCCCAAATGGAAGCCTCAGTTTGTCGCCCTTCCTAATGTGTCGGATACCAACGAACTGATCCTTCAGATTGCCAATTTTGATCACAGCAAAGGCGGTGCCTTAGAGGGTATGCAAATAGGCACTTCGGAGGTGATGGCTGCTGAATACCTGGCATTACTGGCTTATGACCTGATCCTTACGGGCAGTTTACTTACAGGTGGCCTTTTTTTTCTGGGTCTGTATTTTTTCGGAAGACGAGATAAAGCCATTCTTTATTTTGCGCTATTCTGCCTGATCTACAGCTACAGGGTGATTGGTTTTGGGTATTATGTGCTGCATTCACTGGTGGACGTCTCGTGGTATGTGACCACCCGAATCGAATATCTCACGCTGTTTTTGGCCACTTTTGCGTTTGGACGCTTTGTGCATCATACCTTCCCACTGGAGGCGAAAAAAATTATTTGGGACATACTTGATGGGATTTGTCTGCTGTTTATTGGGCTTACTCTTCTGTTTCCAGTGTCGGTTTACTCTCATCTGGTGGAGCCCTTTTTCGGCATATTACTGATTTATATTGCACTGACGTTTTTCATTTATGTCAGAGCTAAAATCAATCGTCGACCGGACTCCACTTTTGGTCTCATTAGTGTAGGAGTGGTCTTTCTGATATTTGTGTATAATATTTTTGTCTATTTTGGTCTCCTGGAAGAAAATAAGGCCGTTTCATTCTGGGGGTACGTCTCTTTCTTTTTTTCACAGTCACTCATCCTTTCATTTCGATTTGCCAATTCTTTAAAGCAGGCCAAAGAAGAAGCTGAAAAAGCCTCTCAGGCAAAAACGGATTTTTTGAGTACCATTTCGCATGAAATCAGGACCCCACTAAATGCCGTAGTTGGTATCTCTCACTTTTTACTTCAGGACAAACCTCGGAAGGATCAAAAGGAAAACCTGATTTCACTCAAGTATTCCGCAGAGAATCTCACCTCCCTTATCAATGATATCCTCGACTACAATAAACTGGAGTTTGGCTCCATAGAATTTGAGGAAATGACGGTCAACCTCAAGGAGGTTATTACCAGTATTTATAGGGGATATCGCGTTAAGGCACAGGCCAAGGGACTAGACCTTAACCTGGAGTTTGATGAATCCATTGCGATCGAAATCATCACAGACAGAACCCGCCTGAACCAGGTACTCAACAACCTGCTGGACAATGCCATCAAGTTCACAAAGGAAGGGCATGTGACCCTGAAGGTAAGTAGACAAGGAGAGAGCCGGGATCGGATTACGATCAGGTATGAAGTGGAGGATACCGGCATAGGCATCCCGGAGGATAAGCTGGAGCAGATTTTTGAAAGATTCACACAGGCCAGTTCCTCCACTACCAGAGAGTTTGGTGGGTCTGGACTCGGTCTTTCTATCATCAAAAGATTGTTAGAGCTCCAAGGGGTTGCCATTCAGGTGCAAAGTAAGCTCGGTGAAGGGACTACATTCTTTTTCGAGCAGGAATATACCAGGGGGGTGGCTCGCAAGGTGGCTCCAGTATCCATGGAAGATCAGGAGCAGGGCATGGTAGAGAAACTCCATGGGAGGCAGGTGCTCTTGGTGGAAGACAATACCATGAATGTGGTGGTGGCTAAGAAATTTCTAAAGAGCTGGCATATGAAAATTGATCTGGCAGAAAATGGGGAAGTCGCTGTGGAAAAGGCTTCCAGCAACTACTATGACATCATACTGATGGATTTGCAAATGCCAGTGATGGATGGGTACGAAGCCACCAGGGCCATCAGAGCCACCAAAAACAACGTGCCCATCGTGGCACTAACAGCCTCAGCGTTGGTGAGGGTGCAGGAGAAAGTGCTCCATTATGGGATGAACGACTACATTACCAAACCCTTTGATCCGGAAGAGCTCAGGAAAAAGCTGGTGAAGAACATTCGCGGCTAAGCCCGGTATTCCTTCACTGTATCTATGAAGCATCTGACTTTATCCGGATCAGTATCTGGATACACGCCATGTCCGAGGTTCGCTATGTGCGGATGCCCCTCAAATGCTTTCAACATCTTAATGGTTTCTGATTTGACCTGATCAAAGGTGCCATAGAGGGCACAAGGATCCATATTACCCTGCAGGGTTTTTCCGGGAAGAAGTTTTCGCGCCTCTTGCACATCCATGTTCCAATCCAGCCCCACTGTGTTACAGCTGATGTTGGCCATGTCTGCGATGGCGAAAAAAGCACCCTTGGCAAAGACTGTCACTGGCACCTCAGTGATCGCTGCCGCAATCTGCTCAATGTAGGCCAATGAGAATTTCTGATACTGCTCAGGGGGCAGTACACCTGCCCACGAGTCAAAGATCTGCACCATGTCCGCACCTGCTGCTATTTGTCCTTTCAGGTAGGCAATGGTGCTTTGAGTGATCATGTCCAGCAGCCGATGGGCCAATTCCGGATCGGTATAGAGCATTTTTCTCGGCTTAGAGAAGGTCTTACTACCGCTTCCTTCTACCATGTAGGCGAAGATGGTCCATGGAGCCCCGGCAAAGCCAATGATCGGCACTCGGCCAGATAACTCTCGTTTGGTGATTTTGATGGCTTCCAGGGTATAAGAAAGGTCCTCAGCTTTGGCTACTTTGAGTGAAGTCAGGTCTTCCGTAGTGGCCACAGTCTTCCTGAAAATGGGGCCTGTTTTTTCCACCATCTCATAGGGGAGTCCCATGGCTTCTGGGATGACCAGTATGTCCGAGAAGATAATGGCCGCGTCTACTCCCAGAATATCCACTGGCTGAATGGTGACCTCAGCGGCTAGCTCAGGCGTTTCCACCAGCTCCTTGAAACCGCTCAATCCGTTTCTGACAGCCCGGTATTCTGGCAATATTCTTCCGGCCTGGCGCATTACCCATACTGGGGTTCGTTCCGTTTTTTCTCCACGGGCCGCTCTTGAGATGAGGTCATTCTTCAACATGGGCGCAAATATAGAAACTGAATCTTATCCACTAATCCTTTGTAGTAGTAAATAGCGAAGGGACAATCATTTCCTATAACTTTGCAGAACCCCAAAAATGACATAGATATGAGTATCTTATTTGATAGTTTCGACGAATGGCGTAAGTACTGTTCGGATGAAAACAAGCCCCTGTATGAACCCGTGCTCCGGTATGAAAGGGAGCAAAAAGGGAAGAGCGAAGAAGAGGTATGGACCGGACTGTCTAAGGCCTACCTCGTGATGCGAGAGGCGGTGCAGACGGGCCTTACTCAGGAAATGAACTCATTCTCAGGAATGATCAACAGTGGCGCGAAAAAGGTAGCCAACCTCCCATTGTCAGTCCTCTCTCCAGAATTTCAAAAATTGATATCAAGAGCTTTGGCGGCCAAGGAGGTCAACTCATGTATGGGCCGAGTGGTGGCAGCACCTACTGCTGGCGCTTCCGGCATTTTACCTGGCACCATGGTTACCCTGCAGGAAATACATGACCTGCCCGACCGGATGATCCTGGAAGGCTTGTTAATTGGTGCCGGAGTGGCATTGATTATGGAAAAGCGTGCCTCTATTTCTGGAGCAGTGGGTGGTTGTCAGGCAGAGACGGGCGCAGCTGCGGCCATGGCTTCAGCGGCCATTGTGTATGCCCTTGGCGGCACCGTAGATCAGGCGTTTAATTCAGTGGCCATCACCATACAGTGTATGCTGGGGCTGGTCTGCGATCCGGTAGCTGGTCTGGTGGAGATCCCGTGCGTAGTGCGCAATGCCAGTGCGGCAGCCATTGCCAACTCTTCTGCTCAGATAGCCCTGGCGGATGTGAGCCCGGTGATACCTGTAGACGAATGCGTGGATGCAATGGGAGAGATCGGTCAGAGCATGGAAGCCAAGTACAAAGAAACAGCACTGGGAGGACTGGCAGCTACCCCCACTGGGCAGGCTATTTCCAGGCGAGTGTTGATCCAGGATATCGAAATAATGGACGATGAGGAGGTTCCCGAATAGGGCCTTAGATCACTCCAAAATCTTCCAGCAACCATCCGGCATACCTCGTGAGCAAGGTGAGGATAAATGCCCATACGGCACCAAAGAGCCACATCCACCGAATGATTTCAGAGCGCTTACCGCCAAAGGCATTGGCCAGGATGGCGCCTCCAATGGGTGAAAGGAGGATGGGTGTGAAGAAGGCAATGCCGGCTACACCATATTTTGTCCAGATTCTGACAAGTCTTCGTCGCTTGGGCGTGAAGTTTTTACGCTTCTTTTTAGACTTGAACAGCCGCAGTGACAGATTCCTGATTTCAGGGCCAAAGTAAGTAAGAAGGTACACCGTACTCATCATACCCAGGAGGGATAGGAGGGTGGTCTCAAGGACAGAAAACCCATAAGCAAGGCCTAAGGTGGGCCCGAAAATGATTTTGAGCGCACTCAGGGCATACACTGTTAGGTATTTTAAGATCACTGGCATTCTGGATTGATTTTGAGCGCGTGAATTTATACGAAATTTATGAGCATGGGTCTTTACGATAAAGTTATCTTTGCGTCCTTTTTGTAATGAAACTACTCGAACAGCTCATAGACATTCCATCTCCATCCGGTAGCGAATACCTGATGCGGGACTTCATTACCCAATACGTAAGAAAGCACTCCCATAGCTGGAAAGTTCAACCAAAGATTTTGTCGGGAGATTTTTTGCAGGACAATCTCATCCTCGTTTTTGGCGAGCCACGCACCGCCATTTTCGCCCATATGGATACCATTGGTTTCACAGTGAGGTATCACGATCAGCTGGTGCCGATAGGCGGACCTGATGTGGAAAATGGCTATGAGCTTGTGGGAAGAGATAGCAAAGGACTGATACAATGTACCCTCAGGGTAGATGACGAAGGACAGTTGTTTTATGATTTTCCTCGGGCCATTGAGACAGGTACCACGCTTACCTGGAAGCCAGCGCTAAAAGTGGGTGAGGGATTTCTGGAAGGCCCTTACATGGACAACCGGCTTGGAATCTATAATGCCCTGAAAGTGGCCGAACACCTGACAGATGGAGTGATTGTTTTCAGTTCGTTTGAGGAGCACGGTGGAGGCTCAGTGCCCATGCTGATTAAATACCTCGCGGAGAATTATTCAATAAAGCAGTGTTTGATTTCAGACATTACCTGGGTGACCGAAGGTGTTCAGCACGAATCAGGAGTGGCTATTTCAATGCGGGATAGAAATATTCCGAGGCGGAAATTTCTCGATCGTGTACTGGAGCTGGCGGCCGAGTCGGGAATAGCCCACCAGCTGGAAGTGGAAGGTGGTGGTTCCAGCGATGGCCGTGAGATTCATCATTCTCCTTACCCGATCGACTGGCTTTTTATTGGAGCCCCAGAGGACAACGTCCATTCGCCACATGAGCGGGTAGCGATCAAAGATCTTACGGCAATGATTGCCATGTATATATACCTGATGGAAAAGCTATGACGGGGAAGAAAATTGCTTTGCATGGAAAGCCCTTCGAGCTATTCCTTTCGGAAAAGGAGATAGCATCTGCAATCGGTAGGTTGGCGGAGGAGATCAATCGGGATTTTCAAGGAAAGGAAGTAGTGATACTTGGCGTGCTGGATGGCGCCTTTATGCTTTTGGCGGATTTACTGAAGAAGTTGGAGGTATCTCTTACTCTGGAGTTGGTGAAATTGAAGTCTTATGAGGGTGAGCAGACCACAGGAGTGGTGAAGAGCCTGATAGGTCTTAGTGATGAGTTGAGCGGCAAGCATATAGTGGTAGTGGAGGATATCATCGATACTGGGATCACGCTGAAGTATCTGTTAGGTTTGCTGGAAGAAAAGAAACCGGCCTCTGTTTCATTGGCCACTTTACTTATTAAAAAGGAGGTTTTTAATGACAAGTTTCCGGTACATTATTGTGGGATAGCTATTCCAAATAGATTTGTAGTAGGATACGGCATGGATTACGATGGTCATGGTCGGCAGTTGTCACAGATATATGCTGCCATTGACTAAGTTCACATGTATTATTAATCACTATATTTAATTATTGAATTAAGCATTTTATACCATGTTAAATATCGTACTGTTTGGCCCTCCCGGAGCAGGAAAGGGTACACAAAGTGAGAATATCATTGAAAAGTATAAGCTGGCACATATCTCTACCGGCGATCTTTTCCGAAAACATTTGGGAGAAGGAACCGAGCTCGGGAAGCTGGCTCAGAAGTATATGGATGAGGGCAAACTAGTACCTGATGAGGTGGTAGTGGGCATGGTAGAGGATAAGATCAAGGAGACGCTTGATGCAAAGGGGTTCATTTTTGATGGTTTTCCACGCACCATCAATCAGGCTGCTGAGTTGGATAAAATGCTGACTGCACACGGTTTGCAAATATCTGGCATGGTGGCTCTGGAAGTACCCGAGGATGAGCTCAGGGCTCGTATCAAGGAGCGTGCTAAAACCTCTGGTCGGGTAGACGATCAGGATGATGCCAAAATCACCACTAGAATAAGGGTGTATGAAGAGGAGACATCTCCAGTGGCTGGTTATTATAAGCAGCAGGGAAAATTCAATGGCATCAATGGGGTTGGTACTATCGAAGGAATATTTAATCAGATATGCACAGTGATTGACAGTTTTACTTAAGGAATGGATTCCAATTTTATTGATTACGTAAAACTCTACGCCAGGTCAGGTGATGGGGGAGCCGGTTCAGTTCACTTTCGAAGAGAGAAGTTTGTACCAAAAGGCGGTCCCGATGGAGGAGATGGCGGCCGAGGGGGACATATCATCCTGCGTGGCAACAAGCAAATGTGGACACTCATCCACCTCAAATACCGCAAGCATATCAAGGCTGAGCATGGAGGCAATGGTGAAGGAGGAAAACGTTTCGGACTAGGTGGTAGTGACATCTACCTGGATGTGCCTGTAGGCACTGTGGCCAAAGATTCTGAAACAGGAGAAGTCCTGCTCGAGATTATGGAAGATGGGCATGAGCAAATTTTGTTGCCCGGTGGTATGGGAGGTCAGGGCAATGCCCATTTTGCCACACCTACTAACCAGGCACCAAGACATGCCCAGCCAGGAATACCCGGAGTAGAAAAGTGGATTATTCTCGAACTCAAAATTTTAGCCGATGTGGGTCTTGTGGGCTTCCCCAATGCAGGTAAGTCCACACTGCTTTCAGTTATCTCTGCTGCCAAGCCTGAAATAGCAGATTACCCTTTTACCACCCTGGTGCCTAACCTGGGTGTGGTTCCATATCGTGACGAACGCTCCTTTGTGGTGGCAGACATTCCCGGGATTATAGAGGGTGCGGCAGATGGTAAAGGGCTTGGGATTCGTTTCCTGCGCCATATTGAGCGTAATTCCATGCTGCTTTTTATGATTCCTACGGATGCCAAAGACATCAAAGCAGAATACAACATCTTGCTTGGTGAGCTTGAGAAGTACAATCCCGAGTTATTGGACAAGCAGCGACTATTGGCCATCACCAAGTCAGATTTGCTCGATGAAGAGCTTTTGGCTGAGATGGAAGCCGAGCTGCCAGATCTACCCTACGTTTATATTTCGAGTGTGACAGGACTTGGCATACAAGAGCTGAAGGACAAGATTTGGCAAATGCTAAATGTCTGATTGCACTGAGTAGTGGCCATTTCTGACAACTTGTCAGCCTCTACGGCTTTGGCAAAGAAATTGCCAACAGTGAGCTATCTCTAAAAAAGTGTATTACCGATGCAGAAGGAAAAAGTAGAAGAAAAAGAACTAGATCAGAATATAGAAGTCAATCAGGAGGAAAATACCGACCAGCCTGTGACCGAGAACGAAGAAAGCGGAGCTGAAGCTGCGACAGCAGAAGAGGAACCAACTGAGCTGGAGAAATTGAGTATCGAGTTAAGCGAAGCAAAGGACAAGTACTTGAGATTGTACTCAGAGTTCGAAAATTTCAGGAGACGAACTGCTAAAGAGCGGATTGAATTAATCGGGTCTGCCAGTAAGGAATTGATCGAAAGTCTGGTGCCCGTGTTGGATGATTTCGAACGTGGACTGAAATCCATGGAGGAAAACGAAGAAATGACTCCAGCCAAAGAGGGTACGGAATTGATCTACAACAAATTCAAAAAGATTCTTGAATCAAAAGGGTTGAAGAAAATGGAAGTCAACAAAGGAGATGACTTCAACGACGACTATCATGAGGCGATCACGCAAATACCGGCCGAAGAAGAATTGGCAGGTAAGATTGTGGACGTAGTGGAGAATGGATATTTCCTGAGTGATAAGGTGGTGAGATTTGCCAAAGTGGTAACCGGAGCAAAATCATAATAATGGCTAAAAGAGACTATTACGAAATACTGGGAGTAGATAAGGGCGCCTCTAAGGATGAGATCAAAAAAGCTTATCGTAAGATCGCTATCAAGTATCACCCAGACAAAAATCCAGACAATAAGGAAGCTGAGGAGAAGTTCAAGGAAGCAGCGGAGGCTTATGAAGTCCTGAGCAACGACGAGAAACGTCAGCGATATGATCGTTTCGGTCATCAGGGTGTTGGTGGAGCTGGTGGCTACAGTGGTGGCGGGATGAACATGGATGACATCTTCTCGCAGTTCGGAGACATCTTCGGTGGTGGAGGCGGAAGTCCATTCGATAGCTTTTTTGGTGGTGGAGGCGGTGGCAGAAGCCGACGTACCCGAAAGGGCACCAATCTTCGGATCAAGCTAAAACTTACACTTCAGGAAATTGCCAACGGAGTAGAGAAGAAAATCAAGGTTAACAGACTGGTAGTTGACCCTAACACGAAATTTGCAACCTGTAGCACTTGCCAGGGTACCGGACAGGTAAGAAAGGTCATGAACACCATGCTGGGGCAGATGATGTCTACTTCTACGTGCCCTACCTGTGGTGGGGTGGGCCAGACCGTGGATAGCCGATCACCTGGCACTGACAGTTCGGGGATGAAGCGTGAGGAAGATGTGATTTCGGTGAAGATTCCTGCCGGAGTGTCGGATGGCATGCAGCTGAGCATGAGCGGGAAGGGCAACGAAGTAGCGGGTGGTATTCCCGGAGACTTGCTCATCCTGATAGAAGAACAACCTGATGAAACCCTTAAGCGGGACGGAACCAACGTGATTTATGAGCTACACGTGAGCTTCATAGATGCAGCACTGGGTACTGAAGTAGAAGTGCCCACGGTGAACAATCGGGTGAAAATCAAAATTGAGCCCGGCACACAAAGCGGAAAAATTCTTCGATTGAGAGGAAAAGGAATTAAGGATATCGAAGGATACGGTATAGGAGATCAGCTGATCCACGTGAATGTGTGGACGCCAAAACACCTGAGCAAGGATGAAAGGGCTACATTAGAGTCTTTGAGGGATTCGGAGAACTTCACGCCTAATCCGACCAAAGGAGAAAAAGGTTTTTTCGAGAATATGAAGGAATTTTTTGGCGCTTAATTTAAATTGGCAACTCATGTGCATTTAATACGTATTGGATAGGCATGTTGCGGTTGGTATTCACAGCGGCTTTTGGGCTGCTTTTTTCGTTTTGTTACGGACAGTTAAAGAAGTTTTATACCCTAAAGGAGACCTCTGGTTATAGCACCATAGATTTCACATTAGAGGCTACTGCTGGAAACTGTTTCATCAAATCATCAGATTCCGAAGGGCCTCTTTCTATTTATGGCAATCCCGATCTGGATAAGATCAATCCCTCATTTCGAAGTAAAATAGTCGATGATGTATGCAAGGTTCACCTGGACCTACAGGAGTTTAGATCCTCCAGCCTGAGCGACGGGATTCTTCTGGCCATGATCAGGGATAAATCAGAGCAAAACAACTACTGGAAGATCATTTTTGATAGGGAAAAGAAGTACAGGCTCAATCTGAGCTATGGTTTTGGAAATGCAGACGTGGACCTGAGTGGTACCTCCGTGCAGAATTTCAAAGTGAGATCAGGGAGTGCAGACATTTTGGTGGACTACAGTGATGGCGAGCCCAACAAGATCGAAATGGATACCTTCTGGGTGAAGGCCGATATGGGTTCTATTGTGGCCAGACACCTGGAGCTCGCACGTGCCAAATATGTAATGGCCAATATAGGTTTTGGTCGCGCCTTGCTGGATTTTAGTGATGCCAGTGACACCAGGTGTACCGTGGATGCCTCAGTAGGCGCTGGCAATCTGGACGTATTTCTTCCTGGTCGGGATGTGCCTATGATTATTTATATGAAGGACAGTCCTCTTTGCGGGATGCGTCTTGCAGAAGGGTTTGAAGAGGTAGAGCGTAATGTCTTTGTCAATATGAATTATCGGGCAGATGCCAAAAACCTTCTCACCTTCAAAGTGGATGTAGCACTGGGCAATGTAGCCTTTCACTACACCAACTAACCTTCCCCGTTTATCCCCCGGGATGACTCATCACCCCTTTTACAATGAGAAACTGAGCCACTATATAGGTGGACATGATCCAAAACGTGGACAGGGGAATATCAATCACAAATTTATCAAGCGCTATAAAGCTATCAGAAAGCACAAAGAGGGCAGCTCCGAAGAATGCCAGCTGATAACTCTCGTCTGAAGTTTTTCCCTGACGAAACCGCGCCATGCTCACCATGCCCAGTATGCAGGCAGCATAGGCAATGATAGGCCCTGCCAGATTGCCCGTATGAGGTAATATGAAGTAGAAAAGGATAACGCCATACAGAACAATGGGAAGCAGTGCTTTCACATTTACCCTTGGCTTGCTGTAGGCCGATTTGTACATCACAATGGTGTAAAGCACCTGCGCCACCAGAAACATTCCCAACCCTCCCAGAAAATAGATTTCCTCATCCGGAAATAGCAGGAGAATATCTCCAGCCCATGAAAAAGTAAGCCCAACTGCCAGAAGTAACCTGGGCAGAGTGACCATGCCCCCGGCCATTACAAAAACCAGATAAATCAGTGTGGGTACCAGCAGGATTTTGGAGGTCTGGGCGAGTTGTGGTGCGTCGATCAGCTGCGCCGTAATATTCAGCGTCCCAAAGATCATGTAAGCCCCTATGGCGATTCGTTCTTTCATTTTCTATTAAAAAACTGGAGGTAAAGGAAAGCAATTAAGGAGAAAAAACCTGCTGCTCCAAATATGAGGGGAAAACGCTCGTTTACCCCCTGATAGGCAGTGCCCGATATTAGCGCACCCACACCAATCCCTATTTCCAGAAATATGAATAGTGTAGCCACACCCTTGCCTCGGCTCGCTTCAGGGCTCAGATCAATCGTCCATGCGAAAAGTGTAGGTGAATTCAGGCCATACCCAATCCCAAAGATGAATGCGCCTGCGAAAAATTGAAATGGTGTGATGGAGAATCCCAGCACAATCATACTTGTGAAAATCAACAGGGTGCTTACTTTCAGGACTACTTTCCTCCCAAAGCGATCAGATAATTGACCACCAATGATCCTCACCAACAGTGAAGAGCTGGTAAATACGACAAAGAACAGCCCCCTGTTTTTGATGCCCAGAAAATCACTAAAGTCCGGCGCCAGCGTAACCACCGTGCCAAAGGCCAGTGTGGTCAGTATCATCACGGTGGAGGGGGTGAATACAGAGGGTTCAAAAATGTCCGAACGCGAAATTTTCAACATTTTGGGGTGAAAGGCCTGCTTTGTTTTTAGGGTCTCCTTCATGCCTATCAGGATGGCCACAGAGGCGAAAGCAAAAACGGAGCTGAGGTAGAAAAGGCCGTCGATCCCATACTGAAGGAAAAACCATGAGCCAATGGCTGGGCCTGAGGCCATTCCTACGGACCCGAAAAAACTGGAAATGCCCAGCGCCTCTCCTCGCTTATCGGCAGGTACTATGTCGGCAATATATGCTGAGGTGCCCGTGGGCTTAAATCCGGTAGAAAATCCGTGAAAAAGCCGGATCAGGAGAAAGCCTGAAACCGTGGCCACAACAGGATACAGAAGTGCGGCCAGCCCACTCACTGTAGCGCCCACTACCATCACCGGTATTCTTCCCCAGTGATCTGTGAGCTTACCACTAAATGGCCTGGAAATCCCCGCTGTGAGGGTGAAGAGCGCAATGATGAGCCCAATGTATTCTTTCCCTCCCATACTAGTGAGATATGCCGGAAGTTCCGGAATAATCATGGTAAAGGAGGAAAAGAATAAGTATGAGCTAAAAGACAGGAGCCAAAAGTTCTTAGAGTACTTTTTGAACATGCCTAGTCTTGCTGATGGAGTAAGAAGGTTTTGATAAAGTCATTAATATCTCCATCCAGTACATTTTGCACATCGGTGCGTTCATGTCCTGTTCGAGCGTCTTTGATCAGCTTGTAGGGGTGGAGCACATAATTTCGGATTTGAGAGCCAAAATCAATCTTCATCTTCCCTGCTTCCACCTTGTCGCGTTCAGCGTTGCGCTTTTCTATCTCCATCTGGTACAGTTGGGATTTCAGCATTTTCATGGCACCTTCCCTGTTGGCCAGCTGGGAGCGCTCTACCTGACACACTACCACAATACCCGTTGGTTTGTGGGTCAGCTGCACCTTGGTTTCCACCTTGTTTACATTCTGTCCACCCGCACCACCGGAGCGTGAAGTATGCATTTCTATGTCATTGGGATGGATGTCTATCTCAATGGAATCATCCACCACAGGATACACATATACCGATGCAAAGGAGGTGTGACGTCTTCCGCCACTGTCAAAGGGTGAAATTCTCACCAGCCTGTGGACACCATTTTCCGATTTAAGAAAACCATAGGCCAGCGGACCGTCAAATTCAAGTGTCACGGATTTTACCCCGGCCACATCACCTGCCTGAAATTCCACCTCGCGCACTTTGTAGCCATTGGCCTCTCCCCACATGATGTACATTCTCATGAGTATTCCGGCCCAGTCATTACTTTCAGTACCACCCGCTCCGGGGTTGATCTGAAGCATGGCTGAGAGTTGATCCTCTTCGCCGGAAAGCATCTTTTTGAATTCGAGTTCCTCTACGTCTGAGAGGGCTTTTTCATAGGCAGCATTCACTTCCGCTTCTGTGCCCTCACCTTCATTTAGAAACTCCTGCAGGGTTTCAGCTTCCTCCACAGAGGCTGCTACTTGTTCGAAGTGGTCGGTCCAGGTCTTCTTAGCTCTGATCGCCTTCATAGTGGTCTCCGCATTTTGCGGGTCGTTCCAAAAATCGGGCTGAGCTGTAACCAACTCTTCTTCCTCTATTTCTTTTTTCTTGGCATCATAGTCAAAGATACCTCCTCAAGGCCGAGATACGGGCCTTCAAGTCTTTCAACTGATCTGTAGTCATGTTGTGAGATTTAGTGTTGTCGAATATTCGAGTGCGAAGTTATACAGATTTGAAATTGAAGGACAGAAATTGAGTACATTAAAAAGCTGGGTTTTCTACCAGGTGCTACTCTGCATACTGTGCACGGCTCTCATGATGTCTTTCTGAGAAATCTGGCCCATCAGTTTGCCCATATTGACCACCGGAAACCTCCTGATTCGCTTATCCAGGAACATTTTAGCCGCATCGAAGATGTTCGTTTCAGGAGAAATACTAATGACGCCTGTGGTCATGTGCTCCGATACCTTACCATTGAGATTGGGCATATTATTGTATTTTCCACGCACCACTTCTTTCATACAGTCACCCTCTGAGATGATGCCTACCAGTTCCCCATGTTCGTTCACCACCGGACCGCCTGATATTTTGTTTTTCAGGAGGGTTTCGATGACTTCATCCATGTGCTGGTCGGGACGAAAAGTGATGAGTTTGGTGGACATATAATCGGCCACACTTACTTTCTGAGCTTTGGGGAGGGGCTTGGCTTGCTGCACGCCCCGGTAACTTTTAACCATATCATTTGAGTTTGGGTAGTCAAATAAGTTACACAAAAGGAGCCTGATTTCCTAATAGTTGACCGAAAGTGAGGGCTGGAGTGGCGAGAGATATGCTTACTGAAAGCGGTATAAACAAAAAAAGCAGTTTGTAACAAACTGCTTTTGTGATTTTAGATTTTATAGATCCAGTTGTGTGGATCTGGTATTTCTCCTGTTTTGATTTTGGTCAGTGTGTCCAAAAAGTCCGCGGAATATTTCCAGTCCTCTACTGGAGGTAGGTGATAATCCACTCCCTCATGATGAATGAGTTTGATTTGTGCCACGGTAGCTGCAGTGCCTGCACCAAATGCCTCTTGCATGCTGCCGTTCTTTATGGAATCAATCACCTCGCTTACCCTTACCGGGCGCTCTTCCACTTTCATTCCTTTGTCTTTGGCCAGCTGGATGATGCTGTCCCGGGTGATGCCGTTGAGGATGGTGTCACCGGCGGGGGCCGTTACCAGTGTGTCATTGATGACAAACATCAGGTTCATCGTTCCGCTTTCTTCCACAAACTCGTGTGTTTTGGCATCAGTCCAGATGAGCTGATTAAAGCCCTCTTTCTGTGCATCTACTGCGGGCTTGAGCGCAGCAGCGTAGTTGCCTCCAGTTTTGGCAAATCCGGTTCCGCCCTGAGCTGCACGGGTGTATTTGGTTTCTATTTTTACTTTTACAGGCTCTGCATAGTAGGCGCCTACGGGGCCGGTGATGATCAGAAACTGGTAAGAGTTGGATGGTCGAATGCCAATATAAGGATCCATGGCCAACTGCAAGGGTCTAATGTAAAGTGAGGTGCCCGGGGCAGATGGTACCCAGCTACTGTCCAGTTTCAGTAGTTCGGTGAGGCCACTCATGAAAAGCTCCTCTGGCACGGGAGGCATACACATTCTTTCCGCACTTGCCTGAAGCCTTCTGGCATTGGCATCTGGTCTGAAGACCAAAATTTCCCCGTCAGCAGATCTGTTGGCCTTCAATCCTTCAAAAATGGTAGAGGCATAGTGTAGGGTAGTGTTGGCAGGTGAAATGCTCAGGTTGCCGTACGGGACTATTCTCAGGTCTTGCCATTGTCCATTGCTGTAGTCGGCCAGGAACATGTGGTCTGAATAAACTGATCCAAATTGCGGCTTTTCCAGGTCTGCCTCGTGGATTTTCGAATGTTTGGTTTTCGTGATGTTGATGTCGATTGTCTCAGTCATACCTCAAATAATTAGATATATTTTTTAATCATTACCTGGACTCCAGGGAGTTTCCGGTGCGTTCAGGAGTTGAGCCATTTTTCGAGACATCACAAAAAAGTAGTCCGAAAGCCTGTTCATGAATTTGATTAGTTCACTCTCCACTGGTTCTTCTTGTGAGAGCGCAATAATGCTTCTTTCAGCCCTGCGGCAGACTGTCCTGCAAACGTGGCACAAAGATACAACCTGATGACCTCCCGGCAGAATAAAATTTTTTAATTCTGGAAGTTCACCGCTTGCTTTATCTATCCAAACTTCCAATTGTTTGATTTCAACCTCCGTGACCTTTGGTAATTTAAATCCGGTGAAGCCTGGCGCGGTGGCCAGAATGGACCCTATGGTGAAAAGATTCTCCTGAATCCAATAGAATTGATTCCCAATGCGAGCTTCCACTTCGGGGTGGTCTTTAAGCAATCCGATAAAGGAATTGAGTTCATCCACATTTCCATAAGCGTCGATTCTAAGGTCAGATTTCGAAACTTTCTTACCCCCCAAAAGGGACGTCTGGCCCTTGTCTCCTGTCTTGGTATATAACTTGGTACTCATATGGTTTATTTAAACAGCTGCAACAGTTGATCGCACGTTTTTATTGACTTCATCAGACTCAATCAGCCCATCCCGAAGCCTGATAATCCTATGTGCATACTCGGCTATGTCCTCTTCGTGTGTAACCATAATGATGGTATTGCCTTTTTGATGCAGGTCGGCAAACAAATCCATAATGGAATAAGAGGTTTTGGAATCCAGGTTTCCGGTAGGCTCATCCGCAAGTATGATACTGGGGTCGTTTACCAGTGCCCGAGCTATGGCCACACGCTGCCTCTGTCCCCCTGAGAGTTCATTGGGCTTGTGCTGAGCGCGATCTGCCAGGCCCACACCATCCAGCGCGGCAAGGGCTTTTTCTTCCCGATCTTCTTTCCCATAGCCAGCATAGATCAGGGGCAGGGCCACGTTTTCCAGGGAGGAAGCTCGTGGCAAAAGGTTGAAAGTTTGAAAAACAAACCCAATCTCTTTATTTCTGATTTCTGCCAGTTCGTTTTCTGTCAGATCACTCACGTCGTGATCATTGAGGATGTAGGTCCCGTCTGACGGAGTGTCCAGGCAACCGATGATATTCATGAGGGTGGATTTACCTGATCCTGAAGGTCCCATGAAGGCTACATACTCGCCACGTTCTATTTGGATGGAAATGGATTTGAGGGCGTGGATGGTTTCGCTACCCATCACATAGCTCTTCTTGATATCTTTAGTGTCGATTATGAGGCTCATAGACTTTAAAAGTAATAAGTAAAGTTGTTAAACAAGGTACCGACTAACAAACGGTAGTTTCTATAGTTTTGGTTTACAAATTAACTTCTATTATGCGAGTGGTACTAATCCTTTTTGCCTGGTTGCTCCAGAGTCCGTTTCAGGGATGGGAAACTTTGTCCCGGCTGGAACTGGTTAGCGGCTTTGATGATTTTTTGGGAGAAGAGACAGAGGTTCCTGTTTTTTCGGAGGAGCTGAAGGGCTTCGAGGGAGAAATCGTGACCATTGAAGGGTATGTGATTCCACTCCAAACGAGCCGTGAGGGTGATTTTTTTGTGCTTTCGCGTTTTCCTTATAACAACTGCTTTTTCTGTGGAAATGCCGGGCCCGAGACGGTTGCCGAAATTTATACAAAAGACAAAGTGGCAACGGAGGATTCCAGAGTGCGGGTCACCGGCCGCCTGGAGCTCAATGCCAATGATCCGCTGCATTTGTTTTTTATTTTGTCGGAAGCCAGGGTTACTCCACTTGATTAAATCAAAGCGGGTCTGCATTTTCAGGATACTTCATTCAGACAGCAAACTAAGCGCCTTTGCTTTCAAATCACGAGGTTTTTAGCAGGTGGAATGATGATTTTATTGATTAAAAATATTCAAATAATACCCCTGGCAAATACAAAATTCTTCAAAATGGAATAGGATTTACGAAAATCTAATGAGATTATTGTAACAAACCAGCCTAACCCCATGGAGAATCCCTACCTAGATTCGTCAGTTGATAGAGGTATATTTGATAAAAAATATCCATCGCTTTCTGAAGCAACGGTGGACGATGAGGTGGTATGGGAAAAGTTTAAGAAGGGGGATAAGGCTGCGCTCACATTCATCTACAGGAACTACGCCAACCCACTGTACAACTACGGCTGCCAGCTGACCTCAAAGGAAATTGTGAAAGATGCTATTCATGATCTTTTTATAGAGATCATCAACAATAAGGAGCGTCTGGGCAACACTAACTCCATCAAGTACTACCTCTTCAAATCTCTGCGCAATAAACTGGTGAAAGTCCTTACCAAAATGACTAAGGAGCAATCCGGGGACATGGGTGATGCCTATCCCTTTGCTATATCCCTCTCTCCTGAGCTGGTGTTGATCAATCAGCAGATAGATGAAGAGAAGAGAAGCATGATTGCGGCAAAACTTAATGAATTGCCACCTCTTCAGAAGGAAGCCCTTCTCTTATTCTACTACGAAGGTTTAAAATACGATCAGATTGCGAGCCTTCTCGGGATGAAAGTGAAGTCTGCCAGGGCGCTGGTGTATCGTGGAATCGATTCCATGAGTAAGCTCCTCATTCCTGTTCGCAAGAACCTCTTGTGACGTTAACCCTATTGGGAATATCATAACAAATCGAAGTTTATTCTACATTCGTCACAAAATATGGAATAATATTTTGTTAAAAACACATTTATTTCAATTAGCTATGGTCATTTACCTCGAAAAGGTCTTTTACTTATAGTATTGATCAAAAACCGTTGATGGATTTTAAAGAATTTGAGGTAGGAGACTTTCTCCAAAATGAGTTTTTCGTGGACTGGGTGATACATCAGCACCCGGAAGCGGATCATTTCTGGAGTAATTGGCTAAAGCGACACCCTGAGAAGGTGAGCGATGTGGAGATGGCTCGTGAGTTGGTCAAATCTATCCACTATAAGCAGGAGCACTCGATGAAGTCGGATGAATATTCTATCCTGATGGAGCGAATTCTCCAGCATAAGGCACCACGCGGAGCGATCAGATCAGTGAGTAATTTTGTGCTGAGGCATTCTTATCGGGTAGCGGCCTCCCTTCTGTTCTTACTAGGATTTTCCTTGATTTTTTATCTCAATTACAATGACTCAGTACCCGCCAACGAGCCTTCATTGGTTTGGAAAGTTGCAGCCACGGAGTATGGGCAGAAAAAGACTGTGCAATTGCCAGATGGCACGAGAGTGATGTTGAACTCGGGTAGTACAATCAAATATCCTGAAGGATTCGGGCCTAACCTGAGGCTGATCAAGTTTGAGGGTGAGGGCTTCTTTGATGTGGCTCATAATCCGGAAAGGCCTTTTGTCATTGAATCCGGTGCCTTTACCACTCGAGTGTTGGGAACCTCCTTCAACCTGAAGCATTTCGAAGAAGAGACAGAGGCTAGCGTGTCTGTACTGACCGGTAAGGTGGAGGTGCAGACCGAAACAGGCAGATCCACCATTTTACTTCCCAACGAAATGGGCGTCTATGATAAAGAGAGCAATGACCTGAGGCGTCAGCGGTTCGATCAGAGAAAATCAATGGCCTGGACACATGGCACTTTATTGTTCGAAAACGAAGATTTACTGACGATTTTCGGTCAGCTGGAGAAATGGTATGGAGTGACTTTTGAAGTGGCAGAAGGAACCAGACTTGCTGGTAAATACAGTGGAGAATATAAACAAAAATCGCTCGAGTTGATCCTCGAGGGGTTAAGCTATACGTCGAATTTTAACTATGAAATGAACCATAAAACCATCTTAATCTATGAGAGAAAAAAAGTAAAACGCAACTAACCAATCTAACAAAACCTAAAAAAACAAACCCTTGCCAAACACAAGTTGGGGAACTCAGTGGGCAAGGGCGGTTTTTAGCAGTCAATTTTTACTTAACTAAAAACAGTTAAAAATATGAAAAACAATTTACTAAGGGAAATTCTAACCATGTCTAAACTCCTTTTTCAAGTACTTTTTCTTCAGGTGATTTTTGCGACATTTTTGTATGCAGAGGAAACCAGTGCTCAAAACAAGAGCGTTTACGAGATCAAGGTATCTATTCATGCCAAGGATGTGTCAGTCATTGAGGTGTTCAAGCAACTGGAGGAAAAGACCGATTTCCTCTTTACCTACAACGACGAGAATATCGATGCGAATAAAGTCACTCTCAACCGACGCAATAAGAGTGTGGGAGAGATACTAGAGGACCTTTCTGGTCTTACAGATTTACGCTTCAAGCGAATCAACGATAATATCCATGTAAACCGTAGCCAGGCCAAAAATGTGAGTGTGGAGGAAAACTACCTCACAAGGCAGGAATTTACAGTCTCTGGGACTGTCACTGATGAAGATGGAGCGGAGCTGCCGGGCGTGACAGTGCTCATCAAGGGTACGGCCACCGGTACGGTAACAGACCTTAACGGCGCATACAAACTGGCCGTTTCGGATGCCGATGCACTGGTTTTTTCTTCCGTTGGTTTCCTTACTCAGGAAGTGGCCATCAATGGACGAACCACCATCGATGTTGCCATGAACTATGACGTGCAGTCTCTGGCTGAGGTAGTAGTGACAGGTTATACCTCACAGCGTAAAGCAGATATCACTGGTGCGGTGACGGTAGTGGACGCTGAGGCTCTTAATGCCATCAAAGCACCAAGTTTTTCCCAAAAACTTGCAGGTAGAGCCACTGGGGTGACTGTTTCCAACTCGGGTTCTCCAGGGGGTGGCACCAACATACGAATCAGAGGGATTAGCTCCTTTGGGAGTAGTGATCCATTGATCATTGTGGACGGAGTGCAGATCCAGGGAGACAAAGCCATGAATGGTTTGAACCCAAATGACATTGAGAGTATGCAAATACTTAAAGATGCTTCTGCTTCCTCTATCTATGGATCGAGAGCCAATGCCGGGGTGATTATCATCACCACCAAGCAGGGAAAACCAGGGAAAATTAAAGTGACGTACGATGGATATGCTGGTGTGCAGAATCCCGTGGGAGGTTACAACGATATCCTGATCAAAGATCCTGTGGATTACGCGCGGATACAAATTGCCAAGAATCCTGCTTTGACCAATTATTATGGAGGAGATCCTAACAATCCAGTCATTCCGGATTATTTCTTCCCTGTGGCTACGAGTGATAATGGTACGCCCGACAATGCAGATGATGACTTCCTGATTCCTGCTAACCCAAATGAAGCTAGCTATTCTTTCCCAGATAATCTCATCATGAGATCCAATAAGGATGGAACAGATTGGTGGGATGCCGTTTTTGACCCTGCTTTAATCACTGAGCATCATTTTGGTATTTCAGGGGGTTCTGAGAATGCAACTTTTAGCTCTTCTGTAGGATACCTTAAGCAAGATGGTACCATGATCAATACCGGATTTGAAAGGCTTTCAGCCAGATTGAATAGCCGAGTGAACTCTGGTAAATTCACTTTTGGTGAGTCGCTTTCCGTCGCTCGTTCAGAGACTGTGGACCAGCAGGGAGGAAACCAAAACGAGCAGAATACGGTCACTCAGACTCTTTTGATGAATACCATTGTCCCCGTCTATGACGTGGCTGGAAACTACGCTGGAGGTAAAACCAACGGATTCTCAAATGGAAAAAACCCTGTAGCATTTGCTAAAAATAATAAACACGATATTGGCACGGATTTCAGAGTATTGACCAACATTTTTGGAGAGTACGAGCTGATAGAAGGACTAAAAGTACGGTCCAGCTTTAGTGTGGATTTCAGACAGAATTTTCAGCCAAGTGCCAACTTCCCAAGATATGAAGACAGAGAAGTCAATAGCAGCAACAGTTACCAGGAGACGCACCAGACTTATCTAAACTGGGTATGGACCAATACTTTGGAGTACAACAAGAAGTTTGGGGATGATCACTCTCTGAAATTGTTGGCGGGCCAGGAAGGGGTCAAAAACCAATTTAAGCAAATTAACGGTCAGGTGAATGATCTTGCATTCATTGATCCTAATGTGAGATTTCTAAATCTCAGCTACTCTACCTTCAGTTCTATTGGTAGCCAGGAGCGTGTGGTAGCACTCTCCTCTGTCTTTGGTCAGGTTGATTACTCCTACAAAGACAAATATCTGGTCAGCGGAGTTGTGAGAAGAGATGGGACTTCTGAGTTTTTGGGAGACAATAGATTCGGAGTGTTTCCTGCCGTCAGTGTTGGCTGGAGAGTTTCCGAAGAGTCTTTCATGAATGGTGTCTCTTTCATAGATGACTTGAAAGTCAGAGGAGGCTGGGGTATTACAGGTAATCAGAACATCCCTGTGTCATACAATGCATATGATAGATACGGTGGTAGAAGTCCAAGTGATGCTGGATACGATCTTGGTGGTACTGGAGGCTCTATGACGCCCGGATTTACCCTTTATAGATATGGTAATCCAAATACCAAGTGGGAAGAGAATGAATCAATGAATATTGGATTGGATGCCTCCCTTATTGATGGGAAGGTCAGTGTAGTATTTGATGTGTATCAAAGAGATATCAATGACCTGATTTTTGACCCAACTAATGCTGGTTCTGCAGGTAACTCTCAGGCCTCATTCAGAAATGTGGCCTCCATGAGAAACACCGGCTGGGATTTGGGTCTTGGTTACAGAGAGCGATTTTCAGGAGACCTTGGGTTCAATGCTTTCCTTAATCTGTCTCACTACAAAAATGAAATCGTTAAGTTAGATGGTGAGGCTAGTGCCATTTTCCCTGCGGGTATTGACAAACGATTTGGTGAGGTGAATGTATGGCAGGTAGGTTCTCCTATTTCCAGCTTTTATGGTTATACCAACGATGGATTTTTCCAGGATGCCGCAGATGTAGCAGCATTGGATCAGGCAGGAGCAGCCATTGGTAGGTTTAGAAGAAAGGATCTGAATGGTGATGGTGTGATCAATGGTGATGACCTTGGGGTCATTGGCAATCCACATCCGGACCTGACCATGGGATTGAACCTTGGACTAGACTATAAAGGATTTGATTTCTCGGTGATGTTATTTGCTTCTATTGGAAATGATATCTACAACTACAACAAGCTGTTTACTCACTTTGGTCAGTTCAATTCCAACATGAGTAAAGATGTATTGACAGATACCTGGACAGAGAACAACAGAAACGCCTCACTTCCAAAGCTTGACGGGGGAGACACCTTCGCTAGTCAGTCGAGTGATTTCTATGTGGAGGATGGTTCTTACCTGAGGGCTCAGAACATTACGCTGGGATATACCATTCCTACGGCTGGCATCTCCAGCATCTCCAGCTTGAGAGTTTACGTGCAAGCTCAAAATGCATTTACCATTACGGGTTATAGCGGCATAGATCCTGCACTATCCAATGCTAACATTGGTACCGCAGTAGACGGAAGATTGCAGAATGATGGATGGACAGGTTATGACCTGGGTAACTATCCTGCATCCAAAATCTTCATGATTGGTGTAAATGCTGCTTTTTAATCATTTATGATAAATAATAAAGAGATGAAAAAATCAATTATAAAAAGTATTCTTTTCCTGACTATCGCGAGTCTTCTTGGAGCTTGTGGCGAATCATTTTTAGAAGAAGAACCCAAGGGTTTTTTGGGGGAGTCCAATCTTCAGAATGAAGAAGGTATCAATGCTGCCCTGGTAGGCGCTTACGCCCTGCTGGATGGCATGAATATCGATGGAGCGAACACATGGTCAGCGAATCCTCAAAACTGGATTTTTGGAAGTGTGCCTTCTGATGATGCCTATAAAGGTTCAGAGCAAACTGACTTTGCGGAAATGACTCAGCTGGAGATTTATCAGTGGTCAGCTGGTAATTCCATTATGAATGACAAATGGGTGAGTTCATACGAAGGAGTTGTAAGAGCGAATTCAACGATTCGTTTGCTCGGTGGTGCAGATCTTCCCGATGCAGTAAGAGATAATTTGGAAGGTCAGGCTCGTTTTCTGAGAGCTTACTATCATTTTGAATTATACAAAGTGTGGGGAAATGTGCCTTATTTCACGGAAGCAGATGAGGACTTTGTGAAGTCAAACGAGGGTGTGGACCCGCTGGGAGATGCCATTGCGGATATGACCGCAGCTGTCAATTTACTGCCTGCTACTCAAGATGATGCCGGTCGGGCTACCAAAGACGCTGCCCGTGCTATGCTTGGCAAATTCTATATGTATAAGTACGGAGAATCAGGCAGTGCAGCGGATGCCTCTAGTGCCAAGGATAATTTGGATCCCGTGGTGGCTTCTAGGTCGTTGACACCATGCTTCAAGGATATGTTCCATACATCTACTGAGAATAATCCTGCGATGATTTTCAGTGTGCAGTCGTCTATCAATGATGGTGGCAACTCTAGAAATGCCAACTGGCTGAATCAGCTCGCGTTCCCTGCAGGATCCAGCTTTGGATGTTGCGGATTTCATCAGCCGTCTCAGGATTTGGTGAATGCCTACAAGGTAGATGCCAATGGATTACCGATGTTTGACAACTATAATGATTCTGAACTTGATCCGTCTACTGATGCGGTTGATCCACGTATTGACTTGACCATTGGAAGAGACAACGTACCTTACTGGGATTGGGACATTCATGATGCATCTTGGATCAGGGACAGAGCTTTTTCGGGGCCATATAGCCCCAAGAAGTTCACCCATTACAAGGCTGATCCGGTTTCAACAGGTGGATGGAATAATAATGCTTACAATGGTATCAACTTTTCTATTATCAGACTGGCTGATGCCATGTTGCTTTTGGCTGAAGCTGAAGTCATACTGGGCAATCTATCCGCTGCGGAGGACCTGGTGAATGCCATCAGGGAACGTGCAGGTAACTGCGCACAGGGACCATTTGTAGATGGAGGTGGTGCTGCAGTCATCACGGATGATATCAATGATCCGGGTATTGAGTGGGCCAACTATGACGTACAGCCTTATCCGGCTGGCACTTTTGCTTCCAATGGTTCTGAATTTGCTATGAACGCTGTAAGGTGGGAGAGACGACTTGAATTGGCCCTCGAAGGTCATCGCTTCTTTGACCTGAGAAGGTGGGGGATTGCCGCGGAGGTATTGAACAAATACACCGAATACGCAGCGAAAACCAGAAGTTATTATGCTGATGCTGCTACCTATGAAGCAAGACACAGATGGTATCCTATTCCTACCATTCAGATCAATGCGAATACCCGAAACGGTGAGCAAATTCTGAAACAGAATACTGGTTGGTAATCAGGACCACTATTGTATTTTCATTAACCAAAAGGCAGATCTCAATCATCTGCCTTTTGTTTTACACTTTTCTGTCCTAAGGATTACCTGAGTTGGAATACAGACTAAATTAAGTTAAATGACCTGCACAAAATTTTTTACCTCACCTCTGATTGTATTGTCACTTTTGGTGATGGCCTGTGAGCCAAATTCTTTAGATCAGGGTCTCCTCTTCAAGGAAATGTCAATTGATCAGACGGGAGTTTCTTTTGTCAATGAGGTACGGGATCAGGAAGACTTCAATATTTTCAATTACCGGAATTTCTACAACGGAGGAGGAGTGGCTATCGGGGATTTGAATAATGACGGATGGCCGGATATTTACTTTACTGCGAATATGGCAGCCAACAAACTCTACCTCAACACAGGGAACTGGAGTTTTGAAGATATTACGGAGAAGGCCGGTGTGCAAGGCACCAGAAGTTGGAGCACGGGCGTCACCATGGCCGATGTAAACGGAGATGGTTGGCTGGATATTTATGTGTGCAACTCCGGAGACCTGGAAGGCTCCAATAAAACGAATGAATTATTTATCAATCAGGGCGACCTCACCTTTGTAGAATCGGCTGCTGTCTTTGGCCTGGATGATCATGGGTACTCTACACACGCTTCATTTTTTGATTTTGACGGGGATGGTGACCTTGATTGTTATTTGCTGAACAATAGCTTCAAATCGATCGACAGGGTGGAGCTTTTCACCCAGCGCAGAGAGTTGCGGGATACCCTTGGGGGTGATAAGCTTCTCAGAAATGACAATGGTCTATTTACAGACATCAGTGCAGAAGCCGGTATCTATGGAGGAGCAGTGGGCTTTGGACTTGGAGTGTCCGTCAGTGATCTGAACGGCGACATGCGGCCCGACCTCTACATTGCCAATGATTTTTGGGAAAGGGATTACCTCTATCTCAACGTGGGGGATGGTACCTTTTCTGAGGAGATTGTCTCCCGCACCGATGTGGTATCTGGCTCCAGTATGGGTGCAGATGTGGCTGACCTAAACAATGATGGATTTCCAGAAATATTTACTACAGAAATGCTTCCTCCGGACAATCAACGACTAAAAACCATGACCAGGTTTGACGAAACCAATGTGAAGGAGCTAAAAGTAAGAGCAGATTATCACATTCAGGTATTGCAAAATTGTCTCCATTTCAATGATGGAAATGGGAATTTTCAGGAGTTGGCCGCTTTGGCAAATACAGAGGCCAGTGACTGGAGCTGGGGTGCCCTGATCTTCGATATGGACAATGATGGCTGGAAAGACATATTTGTGAGCAATGGAATACTCCGGGACATCACCTCAATGGATTTTGCCAGCTTTGCTTCCGACAGGGAAAACATCAAAAAGATTGTTCAGAAAGAGGGAAAACTCAACGTTAACGATTTGTTGGCTTATCTGCCTTCCACCAAGATTTCGAATTACGCCTACATCAATCAGCGCAATCGCACATTTATCAACCAGGCGGACTCACTTGGCTTGGGGATCCCCTCATTTAGCAATGGCTCGGCATATGCCGATCTGGACAATGACGGAGACCTGGACCTGATAGTGAACAACATCAATGCACCTGCCTCCATTTATCAGAACCAGACAGATACGCTTTTCGGTCATGCCTACCTCAAAGTGAAGTTTCAAGGCCCGGAAAAGAACCCTTTTGGCATTGGAGCTCGGGTCACAGTCTATTCCGGTGACAAGCGACAAAGATTGGAGAATTTTACTTCCCGGGGATTTCAGAGCTCCGTGGAGCCGGTAGTTAATTTTGGTTTGGGGTCCCTTCAGCGGTTGGATTCATTGGAGGTCGTTTGGCCAGACCTGAAAAGACAAACCTTACGAGACCTTGTCGTGAATACGGTACTCACGCTGAGTTACCCGGATGCGGATGACACGTTCCGACAGACCGAGCCAGGTGCTCAGTCTCTTTACAGCGAAGTAACACAGACCACTTTGGAGGGTAATTACCGACATAAGGAGAATGATTTTAATGACTTCAACCATGAGCGTCTGCTTCCCAGAAAGCTATCTACTCAGGGACCAAGGGTGATCGAGGGAGATGTTGATGGAGATGGGAAAGATGACTTCATACTCCTCGGGGCATTTGGAGATCCCGATAAGGTCTTCTTACAAGAATCCAACGGCCGGTTCAAGCAGAAGCCACAAGGGTCTTTACTCAGAGATTCCATTTTTGAGAGTACCTGCGGAGTATTGTTTGATTTAGATCAGGATGGTGATCTGGACCTCCTGATAGGCTCTGGAGGGAATGAATTTAACCGTGGACTTGACGCACATGTGCTGAGGTACTACGATAACAATGGGCATGGGGTGTTCAATCGATCAGTAGAAAGAGCCCCGCGGGCCATTGGTAATTTTTCATGTATTCTGGCGGAAGACTTTGATCAGGATGGGGATCAGGATTTGTTTGTTGGGGGGCGTGTGATCCCGGGTAATTATGGACTAATTCCCAGAAGTTTTCTGTTCCGAAATGATAACGGTCTTTGGACCAACGTGGAGCCTCAGAGTTTGGGTGGAGCTGGCATGGTGACCGATGCTGTTTGGAGTGACTTCAATGGAGATGATCGCAAAGACCTGATCGTGGTGGGAGAGTGGCTACCCGTGTCTGTTTACCTCAATAATGGCCAGGGGCTTGAGGAGGCTTATGCCATTCCAGGGACCAACGGCTGGTGGAACCGCATAGAGGCCGTAGACCTGGATTGTGATGGTATGGATGATTATGTATTGGGCAACTGGGGGCTGAATACCAAGTTTAAGGCCAGCATAGAAAAGCCGTTGACTATGTATGTGAATGATTTTGACAAAAATGGAAAGTCGGAGTTTATCCTCAACTGGTACCCACAGGTTGAAGACCAATCATATCCTTTTGCCTCCAAAATGGACATCACGGGCCAAATACCCGGTATTAAGAAAAAGGCAGTTACTTATGAGCAGTATGCCGGCAGCACTTATGAAACGTTGTTTGATGAGCAGCAGCGGGCGGAAGCTGCGTCCTATTCGGTATCCTTACTTCAGAGTGCCGTGCTTTGGAGCAATGATGGCGATTACCAGTTGGAGGCACTTCCTCTGGAAGCACAGGTGGCGCCCATTTATGCCATCGTGGCAGATGATATGGACAATGATGGAATCAAAGATCTCTTGTTGTTGGGCAACTTTCATGGTTTAAAACCGGAAGTGGGTTTTCAGTCTGCCAATAAAGGGGTATTCCTCAAAGGCGAAGGCAATAGGGCCTTTACTTACGTGACCAATGCTCAAAGTGGTATCACGGTCAATGGAGAAGTGCGGGATGCCTCGTTGCTGGATATCGACGGGCAAAAGGCCATTTTGGTAGCCAGAAATAATCAGGAGGCTTTACTTTTTTCACGGGCTAAACGCGAAGCAGAATAGTGGATACTGGGACATCAAAAAAGTGATCAGTTGACCATTTCACCAAAATCTAAATGATCTCAATAGTATGAGAAGAACCAACCAAAAAATTCTTAATTCCTGGCTTTTCGCCACTTTTAGCTTTTTGTGCCTTGTTTCTTGTGAGGAAAAGACCGCCTTCAAGTCGCTACCAATGGACCTCACTCATGTCAATTTCAATAACGAGATCACAGAAAACGATAGCTTCAATATCCTTGACTTTGAATATGTCTACAACGGGGGAGGTGTCGCGTTGGCAGATTTTAATAATGATGGGCTTTCGGATGTGTTTTTCACCGGGAATATGGTTCCCAACAGACTCTTCCTTAATCAGGGCGGAATGACTTTTAAGGATATTACCACCAAAGCAGGTGTGGGAGCTCTGGACAAATGGAGCTCGGGAGTAGCGGTGGTAGATGTAAATGCGGATGGCTGGCTGGACATTTATGTCTGTGCTACTGTCTACTCTGACCCCAAGAAAAGGAAAAACATGCTCTTTATCCATCAGGGCCTTGAGGAAGGGATTCCGGTTTTTGAGGATCAGGCCGAGGCTTATGGATTAGCTGACAACAGTCATACTACGGTAGCCGCTTTTTTGGATTATGACAAAGATGGAGACCTGGATGTCTACCTGGCCATCAATAAGATGGACCCGATAATGATTCCCAACGTGTACAAAAAAAGCCACACAGAAGCACTGGACAGGGTGGATAAGCTTTTCAGAAATGACTGGAACGACAGCCTGAGTCATCCGGTTTTTACAGAAGTATCCAAAGAAGCTGGTATCATTTATGAAGGCTACAGCCTGGGAGTGAATGTCTCCGACATCAACGGAGATGGCTGGAGTGATATCTATGTGACCAACGATTACCTCACACAGGACCTTGTTTATATCAACAATCAGGATGGCACTTTTACCAACCGATCCAAAGCCTTTCTGCCGCATACCAGCTATTCGGCTATGGGCAATGATGTGGTAGATATCAACAATGATGGCTATCCGGATATAGTCGCCGTGGATATGCTTCCGGAGGATAACTTCCGAAAAAAGACCATGTTGATGAACAATAATTACACCGGGTACATCAACAATGAAAAATATGATTATCAATATCAATGTGTGAGAAACACTGTACAGCTTAACCAGGGCTTTAGTCCGGTCACAGGTGAGCCTACTTTCGGGGATGTGGCACTCCTTGCGGGGGTGTCATCTACAGACTGGAGCTGGGCACCTTTGGTGGCCGACTTTGACAATGATGGGTACAGGGATTTAATCATTACCAATGGCTTTCCTAAAGACATCACTGATCGGGATTTTTCAGATTATAATGTAGAAGTGGGCCGCTATGCCAAAAAATCTATGCTTTTGGCGAGAATACCCTCAGTGAAGATTCGAAATTATGCTTATCGCAATATCAACGGTGTGCAGTTTGAAGATGTCACTACTGCCTGGGGCATTAGCGAGCCGTCCTTTTCCAATGGAGCGGCTTATGGAGATTTGGACAACGACGGTGACCTTGACTATGTGGTCAATAACATCAATGATCCGGCTTCTATTTACGAGAATTTGAGTAATCGAAAAAAGGAAAGTCCTAATAACTGGATCCGAATAAGACTGAAGGGAAGAGGTCTGAACCCGGGAGGAATAGGGGCGCAACTGAAAGTTTATCATGGAGGGAACACCCTTTACTGGGACCACAGCCCATACCGCGGATACCTCTCCAGTAATGATCCTACACTGGTTTTTGGTCTCGGACAGTCTGCCAGAGTGGATTCCGTGGTGGTGTACTGGCCTACTGGTGAAGTGGAGGCCCTCTCCAACGTACCGGTCAATGAGAACATTACTTTGGACATCGAAAATGCCAAGAGGAGGCAACCAGTGAGAGAAGCAGGTTCAGTTCAATGTTTTGAGGCTCTACCAGATGACGTTGTGGCTGGATATGTTCATGAAGAAGAGGAATTCATTGACTTCAATGTACAGCCGCTTTTGCCTCACAAACTCTCTCAGTATGGGCCCGGCATGGCCGTGGGTGACGTGAATGGTGATGGGCTTGATGATGTGTACATGAGTGGTTCACGTTTCAAAAAAGGGACTTTTCTGATTCAGCAGCCTGAGGGAACTTTCATCAAGCAAGACTTGCTTCCAGAGATAAACAATAAAACCAAAGGGGAAGAATTGGGCACCTTACTGTTTGATGCGGATTTGGATGGTGATCTTGACCTCTACCTGGTCCATGGCAGCTATGAGCTGACACCTGAGGACTCCAGCTATCAGGATCGGTTTTACGAGAACCGCGATGGACGGTTTGTTTTGAATAGGGGAGCGTTGCCGCCATTTTTGGTGAGTGGGTCATGTGTGAGGGCTGCCGATTATGATCAGGATGGAGATTTGGATTTATTCATCGGAGGCAGGCAAGTGCCACTGCATTATCCGCTGCCAGCGAGTAGTTATTTTCTTAGGAATGAATCAGATAAGGAGCATATAGAATTCGTCATTGACGAGGAGGCCTCGGCGCTGATGGAAGATTTTGGGATGGTGACGGATGCCCTATGGACCGATTTCAACAATGATGGGAGCGCCGATCTGATCCTTGCTGGGGAATGGATGCCCATTAGTTTTTTACAAAACACAAAGGGAACCTTCCGCAATGTGACCGCTACCTCTGGTGTGGGTGAAAACGTGGGCTGGTGGAACAGCCTCAGTGCCGGAGATTTTGATGGAGATGGAGATGTAGATTATGTGGCTGGAAATCTGGGACTCAATACCATCAATAGGGCATCTACAGAAACGCCAATTGGCATCTATGCTTCAGATTTTGATCACAATGAAGGGCTGGATGCAGTGCCGACAGTTTTTCTTCCGGATGAGCAGGGGAAGCTTAAGGAGTTTCCGTTTTTTGGACGCGGAGATATGATCAAGCAAATGACCAAAATAAAGGCGGATTTCAGGATGCATGCAGATTTTGCCAGGGCGGGTATTACAGATATTTTTTCGACGGAGCAGTTGTCGGGGGCTACTGCATATCATGCTACCTACATGGAGTCTGCCTATATAGAAAACCTGGGTGATGGACGCTTTGCCATGACTCCACTGCCGCTGGAGTGCCAGGTGGCGCCCGTTTATGGTATGATCTCCGCGGATTTCAATAATGATGGAAATCTGGACGTACTGATGGTGGGCAACGACTATGGCAACGAAGTGCTGCAGGGGCGGTATGACGCCTTCAAAGGGTTACTCGTGGTTGGAACTGGCGACGGCACTTTTAGGCCAACGGGCATGGAGCAGAGTGGCGTCTATGTGCCGGAGGATGCCAAAAGCCTGACGTATGTCATCAACAGTGAGGAAGACACGAAGATACTGGCCGCCCAGAACATGGGGCCTTTAAAAGCTTTTTCGGTGGCTATCAGTGGGCAACAGGTCATTACTTTGAAACCTACGGATGCCCGGGTGGAGTACCTTGATGCCTCAGGGAGCAAGCGTATCCAGGAGGTGTACTATGGGCACACCTACCTGTCGCAGGGATCCAGAAAAGTGCTCCTACCTGCTACCGCCAGTCAGGTGAGGGTCACCACCTTTTCCGGCGATCAGCGTGGCTTATAGCGTTTAGGAGTTGTTGTAGATTTTGAGCACCGTGTCACGGAGTACATTCGCTTTGTCTGAAATAAGAAAAGCAATGTTCTCGGCGATTTCCTCGGGCTTCACCCAGTTGTCAAAATTGGCATCCGGCATGCCTTCCCGGTTTGGAGGGGTATCTATGATGCTCGGGATAATAACAGATGCCTGAATATTCTTGTTGTTTTTATCCTCATTGATGATTTCTGCAAGCTTGATGACAGCACTTTTGGAGATGGCATAGGGCAGCACAGCTGCGCCACCCCCTTCCACAGCGGGTTTGGCTCCTACGAAGATCAGTTTGCCGCCCGTCGCCTCGTTCATCCAGTTGATAGCGTTTTGAGCGGAGTGAAACGCCGTGAAATAATTGAGTGTGAGCATTTTCATCATGTCTGCACTACTGGCCTCTTGGATGTTGCCCATGGCAAAACCACCCACCAGCATGATCACGGCATCCATCTTTTGGTATTTTTTCGTGAGGGTTTGGAAAAAGGCTTGTGTTGCTTTTTCATCGGTGAGATCACATTCGTAAAAGTCCACACCATTTTCAGGTGCCCGATGGCCAGGCACTATGGTCCCGATCACTGAATAGCCCTCCGAGATCAATTTTTTCGAAACAGCACTGCCAAGATTTCCTGCTGCTCCCGTGATTAATACATTTTTGCTCATAACTTTCAGGTTTTTAATGTTGTCTTCAGTCCACTAAGTTATGGAAGATTCTAAATCCAATTTCTTTGGAGATGTATATGAGGTCGTAAAACTGATCCCCAGAGGTCGGGTGACTTCCTATGGCGCCATTGCCAATTACCTGGGCGTGAAGGGCAGCGCCCGCATGGTAGGCTGGGCGATGAATCAGGCACATGGAAATCACTCCGTGCCAGCCCATAGAGTGGTTAATCGTGCAGGTTCACTCACCGGGAAGCATTTTTTTAGCGGGGGTCCGGAGGCCATGCAGCAGCTATTGGAGGCTGAAGGAATCGTGGTGAAGGATGACAAAATCATTGATTTCAAATCCATCTTTTGGGATCCAGCTACGGAGCTAGGGCTTTAGACCTGGCACCTTTTGAGGATGACGGGTGTTGTTAGCCTTTTTTCCTGATTAGGAGCAGTCCGATAAATGTGAGTAGTCCGTTCAAAATCAGGATTTCGAAACCAAACTTATAACCACCAAGCCAGGACTCTGAATTGATATTGATGATGTAAGAAATGACTGGGGAGAGCAAACAAATCACTGGCACCAACTCATCTCGAAGGTCATATTTGGTGAAAATGCCAAGCGCAAAAAGTCCCAGTAGCGGACCGTAGGTATACCCGGCAGCCACAAAAACCGCCGTGATCACACTTTGGTCATTGATGGCCTGAAAGACCAGGATCACCAGAAACAAGACAAAGGAGAAGCCCAGGTGAACCAGCTTTCTAAGGGTCTTCTTTTGACGGTAATTCTTGGGTGAAAACCCTAAAAAGTCCACACAAAAGGAGGTAGTCAGTGCCGTGAGGGCTGAGTCTGCACTGGAATAGGCTGCAGCGGTGATCCCCAATAAAAATACCACAGCCCCAAGGGTAGAGAAGTGGTTGATGGCCAGCTCAGGGAAGAGAAAGTCTGTTCTCGCGGGTATGGATACGCCAATGGCTTCTGAATATTGGAAAAGCAGCAGCCCCATGCTGAGGAAAAGAAAATTAACGATGACCAGAATGATGCAAAACCAAAACATGTTTTTTTGTGCGTCGGCAAGGCTACGGCAGGTGAGGTTTTTCTGCATCATGTCCTGATCCAGCCCGGTCATTACGATGGCTATAAAGGCTCCCGCAAAAAACTGCTTGAAGAAGTTGCGTCCGCTCTGCCACTCCCAGTTGAAAATATTGCTTCGCTCATCCTCAGCAATGTGACCAATCATTTCGCTGAAACTCCAATCAAGTTCATTGGTGACAAATACGATGCTGATGACCACCGAGGCAATCATGAAAGCGGTCTGAAGAGTATCTGTCCATACGATGGTCTTGATGCCGCCCTGAAAGGTATAGAGCCAGATAAGTACGATGGTCACCAGCACAGAAACCCAAAAGGGGAAATTGAATGCATCGAAAAAGGAGATTTGCAACACGCTGGCTACCAGAAAGAGTCTGAAGGAAGATCCGATGATCCTGCTCAGCAAAAAGAAAAAGGCTCCAGACTTATAAGACCAGAATCCAAAACGTTGCTCCAGATAGGAATAGATCGAAACCAGGTTGAGTCGGTAGTAGAGTGGCAGGAGAACTTTGGCAATGACAAAATACCCTAGCAAATACCCGATCACCACCTGGAAATAATAGAAGTTGCTGTTGCCCACCTCACCTGGCACGGAGATAAAAGTAACCCCGGATAAGGAAGCCCCAATCATGCCGAAAGCCACCAGATACCATGGTGATTGGCGGTTGGCATTGTAAAAATCACTATCTGTGGCATTTCTGGAGGTGAGCCACGAAATAACGATCAGGAGAAGGAAATAACTAAGGATAATGCCACCAACAAAGACCGGACTCATACGATTATCTGACTAAATGTGTGAAGAAAGTGCTCAAAATTGTGGCAAATAAATCACATAGACTAATTTTGCAGCTTATGGTACAGATGGAGTTCGCACCGGAAATAGAGGAATTAGTAGATGTGGAGACCGATCTTGGTCAGGGCGATATCAAAGATCTGATTGTTCACAATGACGACCACAATACCTTCGATCACGTGATCAATACCCTGATCAAAGTGTGTAAGCATGAGGTACATCAGGCAGAGCAGTGCACTTATATTATACATTTCAAAGGGAAGTGTGCAGTCAAAAAAGGATCATTCAGAGAGTTGAAGCCAATGAAAGAGGGGATCAATGATGCTGGCATTTCAGCTACTATCGAATGATGGAGTACCCTTCAAAACTCGTGGAGCAGGCAGTAGAGGAGATCTCAAAACTTCCCGGGATAGGCAAAAAGACTGCCCTCAGATTGGCCTTGCATATGCTAAAGCAGCCGCAGGCACAGACCACCAATCTTTCTGAGGCTCTGACCAACCTTAGGCAAAACATCAAATATTGCAGCACGTGTCATATCATTGCGGACACTGAAGAGTGTACCTGCAAGACCCTGTCGCGCGACACCTCAGTGATCTGTGTGGTGGAGGATACGCCTGATGTGTTGGCGATCAGAAACACCGGTCAGTATAATGGCCTTTTCCATGTGTTAGGGGGGCGAATATCTCCGATGGATGGCATTGGTCCTGACAATGTAAAGATCGATTCGCTGGTGGACAGAGTCAAAAGTGATGCTGCGGTGAAGGAAGTGGTGTTGGCTCTGAGCTCTACCATGGAGGGTGACACCACCGCATTTTACATCGCTAAAATGCTGAGAGATACGCCTGTGAAGGTATCTACGATCGCCAGGGGCATCCCTGTGGGTGGTGAATTGGAATACACCGATGAAATCACTTTGGCTCGAAGTATTTCTACCCGTACTCTTTTTTCTACCGAGAATTAGAGAGAAGGGAATAATTTAGTCCTTCTTTGATTTATTCCGTTTAACTGTGGATTATTCCTTTGTTTTTCTTCCCCAACATCCTATTTTAGATTAAGACGGATGTCCAATGGCGTAATTGATCCTTATGATTCTACTTCTGTTTTCTATTCTATTAAGCCCATTGCACATCAATCGGTCAGTTGCAGATAGCCTTGCGGTCATCGAGGATCAGTCTATCGAAAGCCGGATTCTGGAACTGAATAGACAGATAGAGGAGCATTCTGATACTCTGGCTCTCGCCAGGTATACCTTCCTACTCGGAAAGGAATACGCCAAAATGGATTTTACAGACAAAGCGCTGGAGGAACTGAACCAGTCCTTTCGCTACTATCGGGCGGCTGGAGACTCAGCAGGAATGGCTGACGTGTTAAGGCAGATTTCTTTTACTTATTCGCTGGTGCAGGAGTATGATAAGGCGCTCGACTTTATTCTGCGGGCGAGTGGCTATGCCACGGATCTCAAGCAAGTCAGGGAGATTAATCACAGGATTGGTTATGTTTATTTTAACCTAAAACAACTCGATTCAGCGGAGAAATACCTCAATATGGCTGTGGGGCAATATGCCCAAACGGGTGAGGTTGGTGCCAGTTCACTGATCAATCTGGCGGGCATCAATATTTCCAGAGCCAGGTACAGAGAAGCTTTGGCGGGTCTGCTGCAGGTAGAGCGCGAAGGCCTACAATCACTCACTCCATCCTCTCAGTATTTCGTTTTCAATTTTATCAGCGCCCTGTATCTGAAGCTGGGCAATGAAGTGATGGGTAGGCTGTATCGGAGTAAGCGTGATTCTTTGACCGTGGACCTGGCGCATTTGGAGAAGACACTGGATTTTTATGAAACCAATATTATCGCAGATACGCTGATAGGAGACTATACTGCCGCGGTGCAAAAACAGGGGAAGTATGTGGAGCAGCTCAAGTCGTACTACAAGAATAACCTCACCACCCAGTTGGCCAATTATCAGAAGCTCTTTGAGCTCCAGGAGAAGGAGATGGCCATCGACCTGCTGGAGAAGGAAAATCAGGTGTATGAGCTCAGGCAGTACGAATCCCGGTCTTACATCATCTTCCTGATTTTGGGTGTGACGATCCTGCTTTTGGTGGTGGTGATTACCTACCGCTCCCTGTCCAATAGAAACAAACTTAATCAGGAGCTACAGGTGCTCAATGCACAAATATCCTCCCAGCATGACGATCTCCAGCGAAAAAATGATCTCCTCAAGAAGATCATCAGTGACCTCAAGGGCACACAATACCAACTCATTCAGTCTGAGAAGATGGCCTCTATAGGCTCTTTTGCCTCTGGGGTAGCGCATGAGCTAAACAACCCCATGAATATACTCAGCGGTGGACTTCAGGTGATTGAAAAGAACCTCGCTGAAGTGATGAATGCCCATTCGGAAAATCAGGAGGAGCTATTGGAGGACATCAATATTATGCTGCGTGAGTCTAATTTCAGTATTTCTAAAATCAATCGGATCATTCAGGCACTGATCATTGCAACCTATACGGAGCACAAACCTAAAGTTCTGGACTTCACCGAGATTGTGGATAATGTGCTGATCGCCTTTAGCAGAATGAGTCATCCCGAGGTGAGGTTTTCCACCAAGGTGGATTCGGTGAGTTTAGAATGTTTTCCCAATCGGATTCATCATGCCCTCAAGGCGGTGTTGGAGAATGCTTTCTTTTTTGCGAAGGAGTCATCATCGGATGAAAAATGTGTGTGGGTGGTGGCCTGTCAGAAGGGGGAGAGTCTGGAAGTTCGGATTGAGAACAACGGACCTGCCATTCCCGAAGATCACCTGATCAGGATATTTGATCCATTTTACACCACCAAAGATGATGGCGTATCTCCGGGATTAGGGTTGTATTTTGCCTTTAGTGCGGTGAAAGAACACGAAGGAAGGATCGAGGCAAAAAATGAAGGCGATAGAGTGGTGTTTACCATGACACTCCCTGTTCGTATGAGTGTTGCCCAGGTTTAGGGCGACAGTTTTTCCAGAAATTCTACCATATTTTCCTCATGATCGAGACTGAGGCGTTTTCTCAGACGATACCGGGCGGTTTCAACCCCCCTGAGGGAAATATTCAGTATGGGCGCTATTTCCTTATTGGTTAGGTTCATCTTCACCAGGGCGCATAGTCTCAATTCCTTAGAGGTAAGATCAGGGAAGTAGGTTTTTAGTTCCTGAAAGAAGTCATCATGCACCCTTTCGAAGTTGGCTTCAAATACATGTATGTGTTCTTCATCATTCAGGTTGACACCAATTTTGCGTATCAGATTGCGCAGCATGTTGCGCGAGCGCTCATTTTTCGCCACTTCTTTGAGTTCTTTCAGGTCTTCACGTAGGTCCGTGAGCAGTTCACGTTTTTTGACCAGCAGCATGGTGTAGTTGGCCAGCTCCTTGCTTTTGAAGATGACATCTTCTTCGAGTATTTTCTTGTCGCGCTCTATCCTTTCTTTTTCACGCTCCAATCGCATCTGGTCCAGCTCCAGCTCCAGAACCGTTCGTTTTTTCTTTTCCTCTTCCCTGGTTTTCTCCTTCTCCACCACGATTTTCTTTTTCACCAGCTTTCTGGATCCTATCATGATTAGGAGGATCATCAAGACATATGCGCCTATGGCCCAGCGGGTCAGGTACCAGATAGGGGCAATGGTGAAGTGGTAGGAGGACTCCGATGTGGTTTCGCCAATCATACTCCTAGCTTTCACTTTGAAGGTGTATTTTCCAGGGAAAAGCTGAGAGTAGTTTTTAAATGGGTCTACGCTCCAGTCAGACCAGTCCTCGTCTATGCCTTCCAGCATGTGGCTATACTGTACCTGAGTTTGGTCTTTGAGCTTAGGAGCCGAAAATTCAAACCTGAGATCACTGGCAGAGTGAGGGATTTGCTCGGATGAACCTTTCAGCGATCGCTTGGTGCGCTCCCCGTTATATTGATAATTCACTTCTGTTATCAGCGTTTTCTTGGTGTCAGCGTGCTGCTGAAAGGAGAGGTCGTATGCGTATAATCCGGTGGTGGTTCCTATGAGTACATTGCTGGTGTTGATGGGGAGTATGCTTTCCATGCTACGGTTGAAAGTCCCCTTGAGTTCTAAGAACAGGCCCTTTTCAAGTTTTTTACTGTCTCCCTGGAAGTAACCAGCTTCGTCATCCTGTACAAACCACGTTTTGTCCTCGTATTGCAGAAGTTTTCTTACGTTCACATCGGTACCAAAGCGCTCGTTGAGTTCGGTCATCGGATCGAACTGGTTGCTGGTTTCATTGAATGTATAGACTCCCTGATTGGTGGTGAATACGATGTGATCGTTCCACCTGAATACATTGATGCTGAATGGGGAAGGCAAACCCTTTTCACGGAAGTGCTCCAGACCTACCACACGTTCGAAATTGCGATCAAATTGCAGTTTGAAGACCCCTTTGTAGCCATGACAAACCCAAAAAGTGTTTTCTTCATCACTCTGGATGATGTCCCGGCTGGACTCATTGAATCCATCTACGCGGTAGAGGAGTTCAAACTTACCATCCTCAAATCTGAGCATGTGAATACCAGTATAGGTACATACAAAATAGTGATTATCCTTCCCCTTTATGGGAATAACTTTCCACACTCCCGCCAGGCCTTCAATCTTCAGTATGTTGTTATCATCGATCACAAAAAGACCATCATTGTGACTGCAGAGTATTTGGCCATGAAGGCTCAGTAAACTCCATGCCTGCCCCTCCAGACCGGGTATTTTTCTGAACTCCATGCTTGCAAAATGAGGATTTTGGACGATCCGCTGTGAGACAAACACACCCTGATTGGTGGCGGCGTATATTTTGCCGCCTCTGATCATGGCGTCAAAGACGGAGGCATTTTCAAACAATACAGAGATGGGCGAGGAGATATTGATGCAGTCAATGCCATTGTTGAGGAGTGCCCAAATGTTACCCTCTGAACTTTCAGAGAGATTGAGGACGGTGTTGTCCTGTAGCTCCATGAAGCTCTCAGTCAGTGGTACAGGGTCTCCGTGCTCATCCAGCACCATGATTTGTGAGCTGAGGGTGCCGAGGTAGTAATGCCCGGCCGACGATTTGATGGCAGAGAGTATTTGGTTGTTAGAGTTTCCTGTGAAGTAGCTTTTGAAGAAGTGAATGTTCTTTGATCCATGGTCGATCGTATAGGAAGCACCCGATCTGGTGAAAAGGATGACTTGATTTTCTGCGGTGCCCTCCACCATGGCAACGATGGTTTCCTGATTGAATTGGGAAGGAGCAACGAGTGATTCGAAAGAAAGTGTTTGAAGATCCAGGGTTTTCACTCCTTCGCCATTGACCAGATACAGTTTGTCATTGATGACCGCAGAGTGGTAAAAGCCTGTGGAGGGGATGGTGAATGCCTTATTGTTGGAAATGGCAACCAGTCTTGACAAACTGCGAAAGACGATGTGATTCTGAACTTCGTGAATGGCCCAAATATTCTCGAGGTTTCGGTCTTCTGGGCTAAGTTGGTCTATGAGAGAATGATAGGAATATTGACCATACTCGTCACGTTCAATCCTCCCAAACTCATTGAACCCACCAGCATAGACATGTCCATCGGTGGTGTGCAGGAGACTTCTTACTGAGGAGTTGTTGGGAAGGCTTACTGTTTGCCATCTGGCCCCATCAAAAATAAGTGTGCCGTCATTGTTGCCAAAGTACATGATGCCATCGTTGTCCTGGCACATGGCCCATATTTGTGGATCCCCACTGAAGTCCTTTCGGGTATAATGGATGATCCGGGGAGTGCCTTTTATTTCTGCGCGTGCGGTAGCATTGTCATCGCTTTTTTGCCCAAAAAGGGGTGATAAGAGGATGATCAGGCAGCCAACAAGTACAATTTTCCAATCTTTTATGTGCATTTTCATTCAAAAATTAAAGGCGGAACACTCTGATAATCAGCCGAGTATCAACATGTGGCGTAGTACTGATGTACGACTGACAACTCCCGGTGTAATTATAGTGTATCAAATACTTCCAGATTGTATATCCTATAAAAGTATTTTTGAAATGAATAATTGTTAATGAAATCGATTGGATATTATGATTTCATTAATAGGGCAATCAAATTTAGCGTTTAAAAAATCAAAATTACAAATGAGATATTTTTTCAAAATAGGAGTGCTGTGTTGTTTTCTACTCGTTTTCGGGCACTGGGTATCTGCTCAGCTTCTGCATACGGAAGGTCAGAAGATTGTTGACAGTGAAGGGAATGAGGTCATATGGCGTGGCATTGGCCTTGGTGGATGGATGCTACAGGAGGGCTATATGCTCGGAACCTCAGGAGCTCAGCACGTGCTGGAGCAACGGATAGAAGAGTTGGTCGGCGCAGAAAGTAAGGAACAATTTTATGAAGCCTGGTTGGCGAATCATACCCGTAAGATCGACTTGGACTCCATGGCGAGGTGGGGCTATAATATGATCCGCTTGCCTATGCACTATAAGCTTTTTACACCTCCTATAGAGGAGGAGCCAGTGGCCGGAGAAATCACCTGGATAGATAAAGGTTTCGAAATGACCGATGAGTTACTGGAATGGTGTACGGCTAACAATATGTACCTGATCCTGGACTTGCATGCTGCGCCCGGTGGGCAAGGCGAAAATGCTGACATTAGTGACTATGATCCCTCCAAGCCATCGCTGTGGGAGAGTGAAGCCAATCGAGCTAAGATGGTGGCATTATGGAGAAAGTTGGCCGAACGCTATGCAGATGAACCTATGATCGGGGCCTATGACATTATTAATGAACCCAACTGGGGATTTCAGAATCACGACTCGGATCCTAATGGGTGCGCTGAGTCTCAGAATACATTACTGTGGGATTTGCAAAAAGAGGTGACTGCTGCCATCCGAGAGGTAGATCCTGATCACATTATCGTAATAGAAGGTAACTGCTGGGGAAACAACTACTCAGGCCTTCCCACCCTTTGGGATGATAACCTCGTGATTAGCTACCACAAATACTGGAATGGAAATACCCAGGGAGACATCCAGGGAATGCTCAATATGAGAACGGAGCGAAACGTACCCATCTGGTTGGGTGAAACAGGTGAGAATTCCAATAAATGGTTTACGGATTGTATCGAGTTGCTGGAAGATAACAGCATAGGCTGGTCCTGGTGGCCTCTGAAAAAACTGGGACTTAATAACCCACTGGAAGTGCCGTATAATGATGATTACAGGGCGGTGGTTAAATATTGGAACGGCGAAGGGGCGAAACCCTCACAGGAAGTGGCCCTGGCAGGCTTGATGCAACTGGCGGAGGACATTAAACTGGAAAATACCCTTTATCACAAAGATGTGGTAGATGCCAAAATTCGTCAGCCTCATACGTTGGATACCAAACCGTTTAAGACGCATAGACTTACTGAAGGGCAGGCCACTGTCGTTCAGGCAACGGACTATGATTTGGGTAGAAATGAATATGCCTATTACGATAAGGTATCTGCCAACTACCACGGAAGTACGGGTGAGTATACAGCCTGGAACAGTGGTTGGGCTTATAGAAATGATGGTGTGGACATTGAGCCCATAGCTGACTCAGAAGAGGTGACCAATGGCTACAATGTGGGGTGGACTGAAGATGGTGAATGGCTACAATATACCGTGGAGGTAGATGTTTCAGGGGCATATCAGGTAGTTGTTCGCTATGCGGGCCAGGCTGCCGGATCTATTCATCTCGAGGTGGATGGTGTGGACATTTCGGGGCCAGTAGAACTGCCCGCTACCGGAGGCTTTCAGGTGTGGAAAGATCAGGTGATTGAGAATGTGGCCCTTGAGTCGGGCACCAAATCCATTCAATTTCATATTGATAAAGGGGGATTCAATTTCAGCTATCTCAGTTTTTTTTTGACCGGTGAATTGTCTGAGCTTGATTTTAAGGCCCTTTCGTCCACCACCTATGATGATGAATCCATTCTTTTAAACCTTAATAAGAGAGTAAAGCAGGAATCCATTTCCAGTGCCGGGTTTGTTGTTTCTGTAGATGGTGAAGACCTGACACCCAGTGAGGTGATGATTAATGATAAAAGCGAGTTTCAGATATTGATCAAGCTTAGTGAAACGTTGGGAGATGATAATGTGATCCTGCTGAGCTACACTGGAACCAACCTGGAAGCTCAGGACGGCACTTCTTTAGAAGCATTTTCCGATTTACCTGTGGACAATCAGCTTCCTGCTCATTTTTCCATTCCCGGAAAGATTGAGGCCGAAGACTTTGAAGTGAACGTTGGGCTGGAGCTGGAAGCCACTACCGACACTGGGCTGGGCCAAAATATTGGCTACACCAGTACGGGAGATTACCTCGAGTACCTGGTAAACGTACAGTTCTCTGGGGTTTATGATTTGGATGTGCGCATTGCCTGTAATAATAATTCTGGGAAATTGGCCTTTCAGCAGCTCGACAAAGAAGGTAATGTGCTCAACGAGGCGCAAGTGGATGTGCCGGTGACAGGGGGCTGGCAAACATGGGAAACGGTGAGCGCTCAGATGACGCTGGAGGAGGGTCGTGGAAGGCTGAAAGTGAAAATTCTGGACCCTGAATTCAACATGAACTGGTTTAGGTTCACGGCAGCTCCTGAGATTTTGGGGGCTGAGGCCCCTGGGAGACTGACATTTTACCCGAACCCTGCGGATGATTTTCTGATGATCAATGCCCCAGGACTTGGTGGCCTTCTTCAGGTCACAATTCATAATCTGTCTGGGCAGCTGGTTTTCAAAAAGCAGGAAGTACACAACCAGGAGCGTATTGACATTTCTGGATTGCCAGGTGGTTTGTATGTCATCGAAGTAAGCGGAGAAAAAGGAACCCTGGAATCAAAAGTGATGGTGAGGTAATCATGAAGAAATTGGGCACCTTGGTTTCTCTGATCATTCTTGTTTCAATCTCCGGTTACGCACAGCGGAAGAGCGAGAAACGAGGGCTTGGGTATGGGTATCATTCCCAGAAAGACCTGGAAGCCCTTGCTCCGGGGGTTAGTTGGTGGTATAATTGGTTTTATCAGCCCGATGCAGGGGTTCGGGATACTTATCAGCAATCCGGAGTGGCCTATGTGCCCATGGCCTGGAATGGGGATTTTAACAAAACAGAGACCATTAATTTTCTTGAAGCGAATCCCGAGGTAGAGTATTTGCTCGGATTTAATGAGCCCAACTTTAAGGATCAGGCTAATATGACGCCTTCACAAGCTGCAGCAAAGTGGCCCGAATTGGAGGAGCTCGCTTCAAGATTTGATTTGAAACTCATCGGCCCTGCGGTCAACTATTGCGGTAACTGTGTGAGTGAAAACGGAACCACTTATTCTGACCCCATCGTATATCTCGATGATTTTTTTGCAGCCTGCCAGGATTGTCAGGTGGACTACGTGGCTATTCACTGGTATGGCTGTGGCGGATTCGACTGGTACCTTGATTTGTTCAAGAAATACAACCGACCCATCTGGGTAACTGAAATAGCGTGTTGGGATCAGGATGATATTTCTGAAGACCAACAAAAAAGTTATCTGATCAACGTAGTGGATCAGATGGAAAATGACCCGGATGTCTTCAGGTATGCCTGGTTTGTAGGGCGTGGAGATGGGCCACACATCGCCCTTCTGGCAGGAGATGGGGAATTAACCGAGCTTGGTCAGCTCTATGTGAATATGCCGGTACATGATCCTGCTGATTTCGTCACCTTACCCTCGAGGATTGAAGCAGAGTACTATCAAACAATGTCGGGTATACAACTGGAGCTAACTCAAGACGAGACCGGACTGATGAATGTGGGATATTTGGATGCCGGGGATTCTTTGTCATATCAGGTAGAGGTGCCAGCTGATCGGTGGTACACTTTTGATCTGAGAGTAGCCGGTACCGCAAATGGGAGGGTTGATTTAATGATGGATGGAGATTTTATCAAAACCATCGTCATTCCATCCACTGGAGCCTGGCAGCGCTGGCAGACTCTAGAGGATTCTCTTGAACTTCCCTCGGGTCATCACCGGTTAACCCTCAGAGTAGTAAGTGGTGGGTTCAATCTCAACTGGCTGGATATCCTCACTGAGCGGGAAGAGAAATTAATTGATCCGCTAGGCTTAGAGGTTCCTGCATGGGCAAGACTCTTCCCTAATCCAACCCCTCGCTACTTTTCTATCGATCTGCAAAATGCCGCTGGCCCAATTTCACTGGAGATTAGAAATATGGGTGGTGAGGTGGTGTGGGAACTTCGCGAGGCTTATAGGCAGAACCTTTCCAAAATTGATTTAAAGGGACTTTCTTCAGGTGTTTATTTGATTTATATGAGTAATGGACACATGAAGGAAGTGCAAAAACTCATCATCAAATAATTTAAAATCAACCAATCCAACCTGTCTTAAGCTGCTCAATATGAGCAGCTTTTTTTGTGCCATGGGTGATCCTACGAAAGTCAATAGAGGTGATGTGCTTGTACACAAACAATATACTCCCCTCGAACAGAAGTTTTGAACACTTATGGGATGACATAAAGCAGGGTGATGGTTACCAATCGTCTAAATCAGCCCTTCGAAAAATACCATTCCGGCAGTTTTCTGACATGCGGATGTGCTCTCATTCAAATTAAGGGAGTTTTTGGCCTCTTTTTTTGGATGAATTGATATCGGGACAAAGGTTTTCTATGATGTAGGCGGTTATTGCGTTCACTTGGGGTCTGCTGGCGGAGCCGCACTAGGCTAAAATGACTCTAAACACCCAATATTGTATTATTTCAATATGACATTTAACAATATTCTCTGTGTAAGGGCTTATAAATTGCCAATTTTCCTCATTTTTTGAAATTATAAATTACTGATATATAATCATTTATATGAAATGAAGTATTTATGACGAGGCATTGGAAAAGGTGAAGTAATCAAAGCGAAGGATGAAAATGAATATCACTAAATGAGGATTATATATTTGGTATTGAGGATTTTCTGATTATCCGAGGATTATTTTGAATTTCCATCAATTAACCATTACTAATAAACCGTATTAATATGAGATTGAAAATTTTACACATGTTTAAGAGCACCAACCGGCTCTTACTCGTACTAGGCCTTTCGGTACTCAGTAGCATGGCATATGCTCAGGATATTCGAGTGACCGGTACTGTGACGGACGTTGAGACCAAAGAGGGTCTACCTGGTGTGACCGTTTTGGAACGAGGTACATCTAATGGTACAATTACAGATGCTGAAGGTAATTATACCCTCACATTACCTACAGAATATGCAACCTTGGTTTACTCCTTCGTGGGGTTCACCACTCAGGAAATTTCCCTGGCTGGGCAGACCAGAATTGATGTGGCACTTGAGATGGACATCCAGTCGCTTGAGGAAGTAGTAGTAGTAGGCTACGGAGCTCAAAAGAAAAGCGTGGTGACTGGTGCCATTTCCAGTGTAAAGGCTTCGGACCTGGAGACCTTGCCTGTGAACAATATCAGTCAGTCGCTTCAGGGCCGTGTCTCTGGTGTGACTATTGCAGCCAATAGTGGTCAGCCAGGTGAAGGATCTACTATTCGCATAAGGGGGATAACCACTCTCAATAACAACGACCCGTTGTGGGTAGTGGATGGAGTAGTGGTTGACAATGGCGGTATTAACTACCTAAATCAATCGGATATTGCCTCTGTGGAAGTATTGAAAGATGCGGCCTCACAGGCAATATACGGAGCCAGAGCGGCAGCAGGTGTTATTCTTGTGACTACCAAAAGCGGTAAGTCAGGCAGAATGAACATCGACTACAATGGCTACTATGGAGTTTCTGGCCCAGCCAGAAAACTGAATCTGCTCAACGCTACTGAGTATGCTACCTTGAGAAATGAGGCATTACTCGCTGATGGAAAAGCTCCTCGCTTTGCAGATCCGACATCTTACGGAGAAGGCACAGACTGGCAGGATGAGATTTTCAACAATGGAGCTAAGCGCCAAAACCATGAGTTAAGCTTGAGTGGAGGCAATGAGAACTCCACATTTTATTTCTCTTTTGGCCATTTGGAGCAAGAAGGGATCGTATCAACAGAAATTTCGAAATACAAACGAACCAACCTAAGATTAAACTCAACTCATAATCTTAAGAAGTGGTTGACTGTAGGAGAGAACATCGGCTATGCGCACAATGAGTCCATAGGTCTGGGTAACACCAATAGTGAGTTTGGCGGACCCCTGAGTTCAGCCATCAACCTGGATCCCATTACGCCAGTGGTCATTACTGATCCCACTGTGGCAGGTGCACCTCCATACTCCAACAACCCGGTGGTGAGAGATGCACAGGGCAGACCATATGGCATCTCGGATATCGTGCAGCAGGAAATGCTCAACCCTTTGGCATATGCACAGACGCGTTTGGGAAATCATGGCTATGCTGATAATATTATTGGAAACGTATTTGCAGAAATCAAGCCGATTGACGGATTGACGTTAAGGTCCACCATGGGTGCAAAAATGGCATTTTATGGTAACAGGGACTTTACGCCGGTTTATTACCTAAGTGCTACCAATCAGAACCTTGACAAGGCCAGAATAAGTGGAGGTTTGAACAGAAGACTTGACTGGAACGTAGAAAATACAATTAGTTACACCAAATCTCTTGGCGGCCACAACTTTACAGTACTGGTGGGTCAAGGAGCCTATAAGGATAACATGACTTATAGTTTTGGGGTAACCAAAGCCAATATCCCGGTAGATAATTACGATGATGCATCTTTTATTTACAACGTAACTACCGACGATATCACGGCAAGTGCTGGTGAGGGTGTGATTCACACTGTTTCTTCGCTTTTCACCAGATTGAATTACAATTTTGATGAGAAGTACCTATTCACAGCAGTGGTAAGGAGAGACGGATCATCCAGGTTCGGGGCGAACAACAAGTACGGAGTATTCCCCTCAGCGTCCATAGGCTGGGTCACTTCCAATGAAGGTTTCTGGCAAAGAAACCAGATTATCAACTTCCTGAAAGTACGTGGAGGATATGGTGTGGTAGGTAATGACAACCTTGGGGATTTCAGGTTCCTTTCTACCATCGGTTCGGGTCGTAACTATACTTTTGGGAATGGAGATGCCTCTATAAATGGGTACAGCCCGGATGCGCCGGCCAACCCAGACCTTAGATGGGAGCAGACCAGTCAGTTAAACATTGGTTTTGAGTCTACACTATTCAACGATTTCACGTTGAATGCGGACTGGTATAGAAAAGAGACTACTGATATCCTGAGAACCAAGCCCATTCCGAGGTACACTGGTGTCATTGGTAACCCATATGCCAACATCGGAGACATGGAAAACATGGGTGTGGAAATAGAACTGGGCTACAGAAAAAGTCTTGGTGATGTCAACCTAAACGTGAGCGCTAATGCTTCTTACGTAGAGAATAAGGTGACCAACCTGGGTGATGTGGAGTTTTACAATACCTCAAGTGTGCAGAACATGGGCACCATGGCGAGAATGGCTGTAGGCCAACCGATCAACTCATTTTTTGGATATGAGCGTCTGGGTATTTTCCAGACCCAAAGTGAGATTGACGCCTATGTAAATGACGAAGGAGGGCTTATTCAACCGGATGCTCAGCCTGGAGATTTCAAATGGGCCGACCGTGACGGAAGTGGCGACATAGATCCTGAGGATCGTACTTTTTTGGGTAGCCCAATTCCGGATTGGACATACGGTGTGAACATCAAATTGGACTACAAAGGTTTCGATCTGCTGGTGTTTGGTCAGGGAGTACAGGGGAACCAGATTTTTCAGGGACTCAGAAGGTTGGATATTAATGCCGCCAATTATCAGACGGCAGCATTGGGCCGATGGACAGGTCCGGGCACGTCCAATGACTTCCCAAGACTCACAGACGATGATCCTAATAAGAATTTCCAATATGCATCGGATTTCTATATCGAAAACGGTTCATATTTCCGCCTGAAGGTTGTTCAGTTGGGGTATTCACTCCCTCAGTCATTGCTGGACAACATCAAGGTGCGTAAGGCCAGATTTTACGTGATGGCTGAGAATCTATTCACATTCACTGAGTACACCGGTTACGATCCGGAAATCGGTGGAGGTTCTTTTGGAATTGACCGTGGGATCTACCCGCAAGCCCGCTCTTTCATGGTAGGTCTAAATGTTGGATTTTAAGTAGTAAAAGGATACAATTATGAAAACAAAATATATCAATATATCGATTCTTTTAGGCGCCATGCACCTGTTTGCAGGATGCTCTGACAGTTTCGTGAATGTAGAGCCTAAGGGAACTGCACTTGAAGAGAATTACTATAGAAATGCTGAGGAAGCGTTCAATGGAGTAGTTGCAGCCTACGATCCACTTGGCTGGACGAACGGCTTTGTGGTGAAGACTGGTTGTCTGAATGCCGCCTCGGATGATTTCTTCGCTGGAGGTGGTGGTCCCACTGATATCAACGCCATGCAGGTTTGGGATGACTATTCCCTTGATCCGGTTACCGGCCCACAGGGTGAATTTTGGAACCGAAACTATTCTGGAATTTTCAGATCAAATATTCTGATCCAAAAGCTTCCGGATATCGAGATGTCTCAGGCACTCAAGGATCGCTACATGGGTGAGGTGCTTTTTCTCCGTGCTTATTACTATTTTGACATGGTTAGGTTGTTTGAACGCTTTCCATTGATCACGGCTCCCATCCCAACTTCCGAAATATTCGAAGTAGAGTCTTCAGACAGGGCTGCCGTTTTTGCGCTCATAGAGGAAGATTTGACAGAGGCGATTGATCTCCTGCCTGGTACGATCTCCGGAATGGAAGAAGCAGGTCGTGCTACACGAGGCGCTGCTTTGGCACTTCTGGGCAAAGTATATCTTCAGCAGGATAAATTTGGACCTGCTGCCACAGAGTTGGCTAAAGTCAACGGTACACCTGGTGGAGCCAATGAGTTTGGTTATGACCTGGTGGATAACTATGCTGATCTTTTTACCCTGGACAATGAATTCAACTCTGAGTCCATTTTTGAAATCAGCCATAACTCTACCTCACAGGGAAACTGGGGCTGTATAGCCTGTACCGAAGGAAACCCCATGAGCATCATGGTGGCACCTCGGGGTTATGTGATCAATGACCCTTCTCAGGCACCAACATACGTCTCTGGATGGAGTTTCAATACGGTTACTCAGAGCTTGGTAGATGCTTTTGTGCAGGGAAGTGTGTACGACCCACGATATGCTACCACAATCACCAATATCGATAGCCTGGAGCAATTGGGGATAGTTTCTTATACCCACGCTCATGAAAATACCGGCTACTTCCTGGCCAAGTTTGCCGGTAAAGAAGAGGAGAAAACAGCCGACGGAACAGTGCCTTTCGAAATCAACTTTGGCACCAATGAATATGAAATCAGACTGGCTGATACCTACTTATTGGAGGCAGAAGCACTAGTAAGAGGCGGAGGAAACGTGGCCCGTGCACAGCTGCTACTGGATGCTGTAAGAGCCAGGGTAGGTCTGACACCTGTGCCTGCCACTTTCGAAAACATCGTTGCTGAGAGACGTCTCGAGCTTGCGGGAGAAGGCCACAGATGGTTTGATCTGGTGAGATGGGGCATGGCTGCTGAGAAGCTGGGGCCCCGTGGATATGAGGATGGGAAGCATGATGCCTTGCCTATTCCACAGTCTGAGTTGGACTTTTCAGGCACTAAACTAGAGCAGGATCCAGCTTACTAAAAAATACAGAGCACAGCCCGGCGCCAGCCGGGCTCAGTTTCACAATCTTAAAGAGAATAGTTTATGAAAATTATACGATCAATATTATACTCAGGAGTGCTGGTGATGTTGCTGACAAGCTGCTTTCCTGAAGACGAAGATTTGAGCTTGGGTGAAATCGTAGAGGCTGCATTCACCATCACGGACATCTCTACATCGGAGATGCGAAATACCTACCTGCTCGAGAGTAGCTCAGAAGGAGCATTTATTTATAAATGGGATTTGGGCAATGGTACTGTAATCACAGGAAGCAAGACAGATACCGCTTTTTTTGAAAGTAAAGGAGTCTATACCGTCAGCCTGACTGTGGTGAGTGCCGGAGGTCAGTCGACCACCGAGCAGCAGGTGACTGTGGAGGCGGATGCTTCCACCGGGGTGAATGTGCTCCTGGGTAGTGAGATGGACGACGAGAGTGCCTGGACTTTTACCTCCACAGGAAGTACTATGACTTCCTACACGTTTAGTGACGGCAAGTTGATTCTCTCCAATGGAACTGAGGTGGCCCAAACCAATATTGCGGTTTGGCAGGAAGTTGAGCTCACAGGAGGAACTGACTATCAGTTTTCGGCATCAGCTTCCGGGTCAGGGATGACCAACTCCTGGGTGGAGGTTTTACTTCTGGATGAAGAGCCTCAGGAAGGAGTGGATCCAAGTGCCACACCAATTGCCGGACTCAATACCTGGACAGGCTGTGGTGGCGATGCCTTCGATGGTAAATTACCAGCTATTTCCTGCATAGGCGATGGAAAGGTGAGTGTTGCCGAGGATGGTACTTATTATCTGCTGATAAAAGTAGGTAGCTGGGACGGAAACCTCGGAACCACCGGGTTGATATTGGATGATGTCGTCTTGGTTGGCCTTGATACTACCCCACTTGTGGAGGGAGATAATATCCTTGTGGGGAGTAACATGGAGGATGAAAATGTATGGACTGTGACTAACGTAGGGCTGACCCTCACCACTGTTGAGTTTGTGGATGGTGTGATGAAGTTTACTAATGGTTCTGAACCGGCACAGACCAACGTTGGTGTATGGCAAGCTGTGGATGTAGAAGCGGGGCAGAAATACCGACTCAAAGCCACGGTAGTTGATCCCGGAGCTACTGGTTCCTGGATAGAGTTTTATGTACATACCACAGAGCCTTCTGATGGAACAGATTATACACAGGGGCGAATTGAAATTGGCGGGGACACCTCTTTTGAAGAAGCAGGTACCGTGTACTTCCTGATAAAGGTAGGAAGCTGGGATGGTAACCTCGGATCGGGAGTGACCATAGATGATGCACAGCTCGTGGAGCTCAACTAACAGGTATTACTGGTGGTGCCCGATGTGTTTGGCACCACCATATTTTCAAATTAATTCGAATAAGGCGTTGCACCAGTTGCAAAGATGAAAGGTGTGTAAACACAGAAAACTCATTGTATAATGTTTAGAAAGTATTTATTGATTGTGGTGGTATTCTCAGGAATACTGAGCTGTGAGAATCCTGACAGCAGATTGATGGAGGCCTCGTTTTTGACACGGCCTACACCAAAAATAGAAGCGCTTTTGGCTAAAATGACCCTTGAGGAGAAAGTAGGCCAGATGGCTCAGGTGACCCTGGATGTGATCACCAAAGGAGAAAGTGTATATGTCAGTAATGAGCCACTGGAACTAGATATAACATTGGTTAAGGAAGCCATATTAGACCATAAGGTAGGTTCTATACTCAATACTGCAAATAACCGTGCACGTACTCCAGAACAATGGAATGCCATAGTCTCTGAAATACAAGACATTGCGGTAAACCAATCGAGACTTGGTATTCCGGTTATTTACGGAATTGATGCCATCCACGGAACAACCTACACAGCAGGAGCTACTTTTGTTCCACAGCAGATTGGACTGGCTGCCACCTGGAACAGAGACCTGGTGAGACGGGGGGCAGAGATCACTGCATACGAAACACGTGCTTCAGGGATTCCCTGGAATTTTTCGCCGGTTCTGGATTTGGGGCGTGACCCTCGTTTTCCGAGGATGTGGGAAACATTCGGTGAAGACACCTACCTGGCCTCAGAGATGGGCAAACAGATGATTAAGGGATACGAGGGCCAAAAGAATGATGTCTCCAAGCCTACTAAGGTGGCTTCCACCTTAAAGCATTTTCTTGGGTACTCGGTACCATATACCGGTAAAGACCGAACACCGGCACATATTTCTGAAATGGAACTTCGTGAGAGACATCTGCCTACCTTCCAGGCTGCGGTAGAGGCTGGGGCTCATTCAGTAATGATCAACTCCGGGATCATCAATGGTATTCCGGTGCATGCCAATAGGGAGATTATCACCAACCTTTTAAAGGGTGAACTGGGCTTCAAGGGTGTAGTAGTGACCGATTGGAAAGACATTGACAACCTCCACTTTCGTGATAAGGTGGCTGCCACCCGAAAGGAAGCGGTGAAAATGGCTATTAATGCGGGTATTGACATGTCTATGATCCCTTATGATTACGATTTTTGTACCTATCTGGTAGAGCTGGTGAAAGAGGGAGAAGTGAGCATGGAGCGTATTGATGACGCTGTGCGCCGAATTCTCACACTCAAAGATGAGCTCGGGCTGTTTGAACAACCAGTAACGAGCCTTGCGGATTATCCGAATTTTGGGAGCAAAGACTTTGAACTTGCTGCATATGATGTGGCATCTGAGGCCATTACCCTCCTCAAGAATGACGGAATTCTTCCGTTGAGAAAGGGCTCCAAAATTTTGGTAACGGGACCAAACGCTCATTCCATGCGAACGCTGAATGGTGGCTGGTCTTACTCCTGGCAAGGAGAAAAAGTAGAAGAATTTGCAGGGAGGTATCATACCATTCTGGAGGCCATACAATCACAAGCCGGAGCTTCCAATGTAGAGTTTGTGGAAGGTGTGGCTTATAATCATGAGGGGAAGTATTGGGAGGAAGAAGTAAAAGATCTGGATGCGGTGATTGCTGCAGCGAATGGGGCGGATTATGTGGTGCTCTGTCTGGGAGAGAATAGCTATACTGAAAAACCCGGCGACTTACATGACCTGAGTCTTTCTGCCAACCAGCTGAACCTGGCCAAAGCCGCAGCCTCTGCGGGAAAGCCTGTCATTCTGGTGCTGAATGAAGGTCGGCCCAGACTGATCAGCAGTATCGAAGGTCAAATGCAGGGAGTGTTGCAAACCTACCTTCCTGGCAACTATGGTGGCGATGCATTAGCCGCGGTGCTTTTCGGTGAAGTGAACCCAAGTGGCAAACTGCCCTATACCTATCCCATGTTTGGGAATACCCTGGTTACCTATGACCACAAGCCATCAGAGGAGCAGAATAAGATGGAAGGAATGTATGATTATGAGTCTGACTTTGCGGTGCAATACCCATTTGGGTTTGGACTGAGCTATACGGAGTTTGATTACAGCGACATGGAGTTTTCACGTGGGTCAATCGACCCGGACGAAACGCTTGTTATCTCAGTCTCCGTGACCAATGTGGGCAATGTAGAGGGCAAGGAAGTGGTGCAACTCTATATCTCGGATCTGTTTGCGTCAGTCACGCCAGATGTAAAGCGCTTGCGGGGATTTGAGAAGATTTCACTCAAGCCTGGTGAGACCACCAGGGTTTCATTTGAGATCAGTGCCCGGGATGTGGCCTTTGTGGCCAAGGACTTGTCCTGGACCGTAGAGGCCGGTGAGTATGAAGTGAATATTGAGGAACTCAAAAGCCGCTTTTCCATTACCGAAAGCAAGACATTCAACCAGGTAAAAAAGATTTTATAAACGTACCAAGATCAACTTAAACCTTATAAACATGAGAATTTTTTTCAAGAATTTTAGAATTTTGAGTGCTGCTTTGCTAGTGGCACTGGTGACCGTATCGTGTACTGAGGATGAAGAGCCTGTTGCTCCACCTGTTGCCAGCTTTAGCTTTGAAGTAGATGCGACAAATCCCCTTTCTGTAACTTTTACCAATGCCACCCTGGAGGGAGAGACTTTTGCCTGGGACTTTGGTGATGGTGCAGGCACCTCAGCTGAGGAGAATCCTACCTACACCTATTCGGCAGGGGGTACCTATTCGGTAAAATTAACTGCGACCAATGAAGGAGGATCCAATGAGGCTACCAAAGAAGTGACAGTAAAAGACGCAGAGCCTCAAAACCAAATTAAAAATGGCACATTCGATGATGATTCTGAGTGGACTTTGCAGCAGTTTAATGTGAATGCGAATGCCGATATATCCATAGCTTCCGGGGTTCTGACTATTGGTGAAGTTAATCCGGACGCCGGATGGGGTGGAGAAGCTCATGGCGGTGCATGGCAGGCTGTTACAGTGGAGGCAGGCACCTATGGCTTTGACCTGGATATCACTACCGATGCTGCAGATGAGTTCTGGGCTGAAGTTTGGGTAGGAGATACTGAGCCGGTAGCAGATCAAGATTACAATGCCGAGGTTGGCGCTACTGTGGTTTTGGCAGTAAATACCTGGGATTGTGGCGATGCACAGGCGACCTATTCGGGATCTTTGAGAGATAACAACTGTGGTAGTAGTGATGGTACCATCACACTCACTGCCGGAACATATTACGTAGCGATCAGAGCAGGGGGGATTACATTCCCCGCTGGAGGGGTGGTCATAGACAATGTTTCTATGTTCGCTGAAGATTAATTGACCATTTAGTAGGAAGGTGGGAGCTCTACCGGAGTTTCTGCCTTCCTTTTTTGTTATCACTTTCCTGATTCAACAGGGCTTTTGATATAACCAAAACTCAGTGACCATGTAGGTGTGAGAGTAGCACTTCCCTCCGAATGTGAGAAGTATGTAGATGAGAAGTGAAGTTGGAGAACATAAATCAACCTAAATGATGTATCATGAAAAACTCAATTCTACAAATGATCAATACAAGGAGAGTAGTGTGCCATGCGTTGCTGAACCTCTGATGTGCCGGCCCCATCCACTCTGGCACCTAATAAAATACTGGCTTACTAAAAAGAAAGAATCTTATGATTTACATTCTTCTTCATATCTAATTGAATCAGGCAGGCGGCGGTAAACGGGATTTTCTGCTCAATGTCTGATTCTCAATAATAATTATCTATCACCATTAATCATCATTGAATGATGAACCCTAAATCGTCATGAAATCAGGCACAGGGAATTGATGAGAGTTGCTGCTCTGCCTGATTCTTATTCCAACCATTCAACCAACCAAAAAAACCATGAAACATATTTCTAACCTACCAAATGAAAAAAGAGGCTCTATCCCGGAAGGGATCGGGCTTCGTAAGCTCGGGTTTCTTATAATCGCCATTTTGATGATCATCACCCAAAGTTCTGTCTTCGGCCAAAGCTGCTGGCTGGAGGCTTCGGGCACCCAAATAGTCAACGCAGAAACCAACCAGCCGGTAATCCTACGCGCTGTGGGTCTTGGCAACTGGGCGCTTCAGGAGGGCTACATGCTCAACCCTCAAGGGTGTACGGGCTGCCCTGGCACCCAGTGGCAGATGAAACTGCAATATTTAAATGAAGGTCAATCCATGGCTCAGGTGGAGGCTTTTTATCAAAGCTGGCGGGACAATTTCATTACCAAGGCAGACATTGACTATATCGCTTCATTAGGATTCAATAGTGTGCGTCTGCCAATGCATTATGAGCTGTTTTTGTCGAGTGCCCAGCGCGCTGTGCGAAACAATGTGATCACTGACCTCAATTTTGGTCATGATACCTACAAGAATTCGCTTCAAAATTGGCATGATAATGATCAACTGTTCAATGACCCTAACCTGGAAGGCTACCGTGTGATCGACAACCTGCTGAGCTGGTGTGCTGATAACGGCATGTACGTGATTTTGGATCTGCATGCGGCTCCAGGTGGACAGGGTTCGGATAAGAACATTGCGGATATTTTTCATGACAATAACCTCTGGCAGTTTCCGGTCTTTCAGGATGTGACCAATAGGCTTTGGGACAGGATCTCCGCGCGTTACATCAACGAGCCTCGCATCGCATTTTACGACCTCATCAATGAGCCTAATAATGTACCCGGAGGCGGACAGGCCATTCATGCCCTCCTGCAGCGCCTGATTACCACCATTCGTGATAATGGTGATAACCACATGATCATGGTGGAGGGTAATGGCTGGGGAAATAACTACGATTACCTGGAGCCGTTTACCTTTTCGCCCAACTGGGGGTTGGTATATAATGCTCATCGGTACTGGATAGACCCTGCGGATGATTGGGTGTCTGACTCTAATCCGAATCAGATCAACCGAATGGCCAATCTGGTGGCTTTCAGAAACAATCACCAAGTGCCGGTATGGATTGGGGAGACTGGTGAGAATACCAATGAATGGTTGAGTCAAAATATTGACAAACTGGATCAGGAAGGCATCGGTTGGTGCCACTGGACCTACAAAAGGCATGATGTGGGAGCCAATGCGGCTTTGATGCGAATAGGGGGCAGTTACCCGACAGACGGTGCCTCAGCCATGGCTGGCGTACTCGAAAGCATCAAATTTCAAAACTGTATCCCCAATACCAATACCATCGCTGCGGTTACTCAGGATCTGCCTGCCCCCTGGACAAGCGGGTGTACCGGCGGATCCACACCTCCACCTAGTGGATGTACCGGATCATTTCAGAGTATCAGCGCAGCCATTCAGGCAGAGGCTTATTGTGACATGTTAGGTATCCAGACAGAGACTACCTCCGATACAGGTGGTGGTCAGAATGTAGGCTGGACGGACGCCGGAGATTGGCTGGGCTATCGGGTGGACATCCCCACTGCAGGCGATTATACGGTGGAGTATCGTGTAGCTAGTCAGAATGGTGGTGGATCCCTCCAGCTGGAAGGACTCGGAGGAGGATCTTCTTATGGTACCAAAGCAGTCTCTGCGACAGGTGGGTGGCAGACCTGGCAGACCATTTCGCATACTGTGACGCTACCAGCGGGTCAGCAGGAGTTGGGTATCAGCGTATTGGCCGGTGGTTTCAATCTCAACTGGTTTAAGATTACCCCTGTGGCAAATGGCGCACCCACCGGACAGACCATCTGGCTACGTGGTAGCAACAATCAGTATGTGTCTTCTGAGAATGGCCAGAACCCGATGATGTGTAACCGGGGGTCAGTAGGTGGCTGGGAGCAGTTTACAGTAGTAGCTACAGGCGATGGTAAGGTAGCCTTGCGTGGCACTAATAACCTCTATGTGTCCTCTATGAATGGTACTGCAGCCATGCTTTGTGATCGACCATCAATTGGTGGTTGGGAAGCTTTTGAGTGGGTATCCCTTGGCGGAAATGCTCTGGCTTTGAAAGGATTCAATGGGCAATATGTGTCTTCTGAAAATGGTGCCTCAGGGATGATGTGCAACAGAGCGACCATTGGTGGCTGGGAAACTTTCACCTGGGGGAGTGTTTCAGGCTCGCGAATGGCTGAAGAGTCTAATGGATTGGAAGCCACTGAGGAATCCTTCCTGATCTACCCCAACCCAGCAGTTGATCTTTTCAAAATAGACCTGCGAAACCTTGATTTTCATCAAGGGGTGATGAAAGTAACTGATCTGTCCGGAAAAGTGATTTTGACAGAGGAGCTCGTAAAAGAAGTTACAGAAATTGGTCTTTCCCCAGGAATGAAAGCTGGGGTCTACGTGATTACTGTAGAAAGCGGAGACCTAAAGATAAGCCGGAGAATGCTCATTGAGCGATAATCTGGCTGGTTGTTATACTTCGTATTTTTGTTTTAGGGGAGAAGGGGTCATTGACCCCTTTTCTTTTTTTGAGATGGTCGCCGTCCTCCTAGCCGTTGGTCTTTCCAAAGTATACGGTGATCAATTGTCCACTTGTCGCCCTGAGTTCGCCAACAAAATGATCAGGGCTGGACTCAAGAAGTTTAAAAGAAAGTCCGGCGCTCTCCGCTGCGTCTGAGTAGATTGACAGTTGGGTGGCACTGCCAAACCATTGTCCTGTGAAAAAGTCTTCGGTAGATCCTACGCACTTTGTGTTGTTTCGAAAATCCATGTCAAAATTTTTATAAAACTGATATTGATCATCGTTGAAACAGTCGTCATACTGAACCCATTGCTCATTTTGCAATATGAATTTTGGGGACCAAACCTTGCCGCCAACACTGCTTAAATTGCTGTACCAGTTTTCTGTCAGGATTGTTGAAAATTCATTCAATCCCTCCTGAATGACCACAGAAGTTGTTTGATGAATCCAATTGGTGGCACTTCCTTTTTGTATATCCAAATAGTAAATCTGACCGGGGGAGAGATTCTTTAACTGCAGGTACCCTGCGGTGTTGGTCAGGCCGGCAGTTACTGATGAAGTTTCATTTTGAAAGGCGGTCAGAGATTCATAAAGGTAGACTTCAGCGGTGGTAACCTTATTGCCCTGTGCGTCTTCAACGGTTATGATCAATTCAGCGGCGGACATTAACTCTCCTTCATTGCAGGCGGTCAATGAGGCCATCAGGTATAGAAATACGAATGGTTTAATCGCTTGAAGTGTCATGGTATTCCATTAAAGGTATTCCATTTAATGCCATGCTGTTCAAATTTAACCCCAATATTTTCTCCGACAGTTCAGTCGAACTTCACATCAGATACCCATTTTTTCAAACCTGACCAGTAAAAGCTCGCCACCATTAATTCTCAGTTCGCCTAAAAAATAAGCAGGGTCGGACTCCACCAGTTTGAAGGATAGTCCTGTGTCACCTTCAAGATCAGAATAAATGGTTACCTGATTGGCCGTTCCAAACCACTCTCCTGTGTAAAAATCCGGGTCGGAGGCACTGCACTTGGTGTGGTTGCGGTAAGACATCTTGAGGTTTTTCTTAAACAGATACTGATCATCGTTGAAACAGTCATTGTATATGTACCAGACATCATCTATGAATACATATTTTGGAGACCAGGAAATTCCGGCAGCATTGCTCAGGTTGCTGTACCAGTTTTCTGAGATGACCGTTGAGAAGGTATTCATGCCTTCTTCTATATAAGGAGAAGTAATCTGGCTGATCCAGTTGGTTGCATTCACTCGCCTAACATCAATGTAGTACGTCTGTTTTGGTTTAAGCCCATAAAATGTGATCGCACCGGTGGCATCGGTAAGGCCATTGGCAATCGGGGATTCCTGATCCAGGAAACTCGCCAAAGACAAATAAACATTAACCTCAGAGTTTGAGGCGCCATTACCCTCAGCATCAAGTACCGCAATCTCCAGTTGGGTATTGGGGGCCGACTCTTCTTTGTCGCAACCTGACAATATGCCTATGGCAAGAAGAGTGATTAGAAATTGCTTCATTTTGGAGGTTTAATTTTTCTTTTTCTTAAACAGGCTATAGGAAAGAAGGAGCGCTATGGCAAAGGCCATAATCAGGAAATAGTATCGTGGTTCGCCTTTTTGCCAGGTCTTGTAAAAATAAGCGGCACTCAAAGCCATTACCACGGTGACGCCCAGTGTACTCAGATACTTGATGGTTCTCGGATTCATTTTTCAAACTTATGCAATCTGCACATGATCACAAACGATGGATCGTGAAAGAAACCAACTAATCAAAAGGACAAAAATTGACCATTTTGGGACGATTGATGCCCAGATTTGTGAACACCCTAAGTATCTTTAGCCTCCGGATATAACTCACCAAAAGCTGCTTGAGAGCAGTTTTTTTGTGTCCTGTTTTTCTTTTTTGTTTTAAAAACCCTTCGATATGAAAGTTCTCTTTAAGACCTGTATGGCCGCTCTTTGTGGCATTATGTTGCTCAATGTACAAGCACAGAATGAAGCTCCGCTGCTGACCAATATGACAAATCGTGAGGCCATGACCCTGGATGGCAAGTGGCGATACATAGTAGACCCGATGGAAAACGGGTATTATAATTATCGGTACAAGATTAACCCCAATGGCTATTTCAAGGATCAGAAACCCGAAACCGTCAGTGACCTGATCGAATATGATTTTGATAAATCAGGACAGCTCAACGTACCAGGTGACTGGAACACTCAGCGGGAAGATCTGTTCTTTTATGAGGGCACGGTCTGGTACAAAAAGGCCTTTATCTATGAGCCATCAGATCAGCGTGCTTTCCTCTATTTCGGGGCGGTGAATTATGACGCCAAAGTGTACCTGAACGGCGAGAAGATAGGTGAGCACATCGGGGGGTTCACGCCCTTCAATTTTGAGGTAACGAATCTTTTGAAGGCAGGTGAAAACTTTGTGGTGGTGAAAGTGGACAATACACGCAAAAGTGAGAGTATCCCTACCAAAAACAGTGACTGGTACAATTTCGGGGGGATCACCCGCTCGGTAAAGCTGGTGGAAGTACCGAAGACTTTTATCAGGGACTATGCCATACAACTCAAAAAAGGGAGCAAGACCGATGTAGAAGGCTGGGTGCAACTGGACGGAGCGCAATTGACCCAAAAGGTGCAATTGGAAATCCCGGAAGCCAGGGTGAAGCTCACACTGACTCCCGATGCCACTGGTTTGGCCAAAGTAAGTTTCAAAACCAAACTGAGTCTGTGGTCTGACAAAAATCCAAAGCTTTACGAAGTGTCGCTCACATCGGGGGACGACCAGGTGAAGGATCAGATTGGGTTCAGATCGATCGAAACCCGTGGCAATGACATTCTGCTGAACGGGGAGCCGGTATTTCTGAAAGGGATCTCCATCCATGAAGTGGCGGCCTTCACAGGTGGTAGGGTGATTGCTCCGGAGCAGTGTCTAACCTTGCTCAATTGGGCCCGTAATCTGGGTTGCAACTTTGTGCGATTGGCGCACTACCCACACAATGAAGACATGGTGCGGCTGGCGGATCAAATGGGGATCATGGTGTGGTCGGAGATACCCGTCTACTGGACCATAGACTGGGAAAATCAGTCGGTGTTTGACAATGCTCAGAACCAGCTACGGGAGATGATCACCAGAGATAAAAACAGAGCCGCGGTGATCATGTGGTCTGTGGCCAATGAGACACCCATTAGCGACCCGCGCACAGATTTTCTGAAGCGACTGGTTGTTTCTGCCCGTGGTTATGACAACACGCGCCTGTTGACAGGTGCTTTGGAGCCGCACTCTGAGGGCGGCTATCGTGTGATCGATGATGCCCTGGGTGAATCTTTAGATGTCATCGGGATCAACAACTATTGTGGCTGGTACGGTGGCACGCCAGCGTCATGTGCCGGTGTAGAGTGGAAAATGATCTATGACAAGCCTTTGGTCATCAGTGAATTTGGCGGAGGCGCCTTGCAAGGGCTGCACGGCCTGCCAGAGGAACGCTGGACAGAGGAGTATCAGGAGGACGTATACAAATACAATATAGAGATGCTTAAGAATATCCCGTTTCTGCGCGGAACCACTCCCTGGATTTTGATGGACTTTTACTCTGCCAGGAGACCTCTGCCAGACATTCAGGATTTCTTTAACAGAAAGGGACTGATCTCAGATCAGGGAGTCAAGAAGAAGGCGTTTTTTGTGTTGAAGAAGTATTATTCCGAAAAACCCATTCAACTGGACTGAGTTAATGGCCATTTGGCCAAATGGACCTGCAACCATACAGGAGTCTAAAGGATTGGGCTGGTATGTCATGTTATCCTTCCTGGTTGGCATCTGCCAACTTATCCAGAAAGGACGCCATGTTCTCGTCATGGTCAATACTCAGGCGTTTCCTGATGCGGTATCGGGCCGTTTCTACACCTCTTATGGAGATGTTTAATATGGGGGCGATATCCTTGTTGGTCAGGTTCATTCTTACCAAAGCACACAGTCGGAGTTCTTTCGGTGATAAATCCGGAAAGTTGGCCTTCAATTCATCAAAGAAGTCTTTGTGGACCCGCTCAAAGTTGGTTTCAAAGACCTTAAGGTATTCTTCATCATTGAGGTGCATGTTGATGCTCCGGACGATCTCCCTGATGGACGTGCGGTTGGCCTCTGTGCGAGCGGATTTCTTGAGGTCTTTGAGCGCTTCTTTGATGTTTGTGATCAGTTCTCGCTTTTTGGCCAGCAGCATGGTGTAGTTCGTCAGTTCTTTACTTTTGTCCACCACATCTTGTTCCAGCATTTGCTTTTCCAACTCTATTTTTTCTTTTTCACTTGCCAGTTTTATTCGCTCCAGCTCCAGCTCCAGCAAGTTTCTTTTCTCTTGTTCCTCTTGTTGTGTGAGTGTTTTTTCCCGACTGATTTTCGCTTTTATAAGTTTTCTAAAGCTCAAAAGGACCAAGCCCCCCATACAGGCGTAGGCCAGGTAGGCCCAGTTGGTTTTATACCAGACAGGCATTATTCTGAAAGCGTATTTGGCGATAGTGCCTGTTTCACCAAGGAGGCTTCTGGAGCCCACCTCGAAAGTGTATTTCCCGGGATTAAGTTGTTCGTACTGTTTAACAGGTTGAGCATCCCATTCAGACCAGGCCTGCGAAAGTCGATAGCGAAACTGCACGGTCTCAGGATCAGACATCCCGGGTACGGCATACTCAAAAGTGATGTCACTCACGTTGTTTGGCAGGGATATAGGTTCTGCGGCGTTGAGTATGGCTTCTTTTATTTCTGACCCTACGCGAAAGGTGACTTTGGTGAGCACTGTCTGATTTTCGGTTTGTCTCAGGGCATTCAGGTCATAGGCAAACAGACCTTCAGTGGTTCCGATCAACACACTTTGGTGCATTGGGTAAATGCATTCAAGGCCACGGTTAAAGCTTCCTTTAAGTTCGAGAAAAGGGTCAAGTTGCAGTCCGCCAGACCCGTCCCCTTCAAAATAACCCAGCATATCGTCCAGTACAAACCACGTCTTGTTCCCAGCTTCTATGATTTTACGCACATTCTTTTCTTGCCCAAATGCTTGATTGAGGGGTGTAAATGGCTCGAATAGGTCTGTACTTTCATTGAACTGGAAGATGCCATGATTGGTGGTAAATACCGTCTTGCCTTGCCATTTGAATACGTTAATATTGAATGGACTCGGAAGTCCTTTTTCACGAAAATGCTCCAGAGCCAGTACCCGGGTGAAACTTTTGTCCAACTTTAACCGATAGATTCCCTTATATCCATGACAAACCCAGAAAACACCCTCGCCTTCTGCCTGTAAGATGTCCCTGCCTGATTCATTGAAACCAGCTATTTTTTGATTGAGTACAAAGCCTTCACCGTCAGAATACTCCATTAGAATCAGTCCGTCATAGGTGCAAACCAGGTATTTATTCTGTTGCTGAGCGATTTTGATGATCTTCCAAACACCCGTGATGTTGCCAATGCGGGTGATCCCTGTTTCGGAGATTTCGAACAATCCCCGGTCGTGCCCGCAGAGTACTTTGCCCTCAAACGATTGAAGGGACCAGGCCTGACCCTCCAGTAGATGCGTCATGTTGAGAGGTTTTCGGTTTTCACTGACTGTTGACTTAAATACGCCTTGATTAGTGGCCATATACAGGGTGTTCCTGTTGATCTCTACGTCAAAAACAGACGCTTCCTCAAAAAGAATGGTGGATGCCGATGAGGTATTTAAAAGGTCAAGCCCGTTGTTGAGGAGGGCCCAGACATTTCCTTTCCGGGTTTCGAACAGTTTCAGTACTGTGTTGTCTTGAAGGGCCCAGTAATCTTTACCTGATTCAAGGAGATTGAGGTTTTTATCAAGAGAGATTATCTGGTCGTTGAGGGTTCCGAAGTAGTAAATCTCGTTTTTGGATTTTATGCCAGTAATCAGCTGGTATTCGGACTGGCCACCGACTAATGAAAACATGCGGGTCAACTTATGACCTGAGAAAGAAAACAGGGTTCCTTTTTTTGTGGTAATGAGCATCTCATGGTCATTTCTGCCAGGGAGTATCGATGATATTTCACTACCATCTAACTCCTCCTGAGTCACTAAAGTGGAAAAGTTGATGCTGCTGAGTTCCAATACCTTCAGGCCATCTGCATCGGCGATTAACAACTGACCGTTCACCACATTGGAATAGTAGGCGTACTCCGTGGGGATCACACGGATTTGATTGTTTTTAAGTGCCAAAAGCTTATTATAGGTTCTGAAAATAACAGAGCCCTGGTATTCACAGATATCCCAAACATTTTCTATGTTTTGATCTTCCTGCCGCAGTAGGTCTAAGAGTGATTCAAATTGGTAGTTGCCAAAGCCATCTTTGCTCACTGCACCAAACTGCCCAAATCCTCCCATGTACACTGTGCCATTTTGGGCAAAATGCAGACTTCTGGTAGAGGAGTTGTTTGGAAACGTAATGTTTTGCCATCGGGTACCATCAAATATGAGGGTACCATCATTGTTGCCAAAATAAAGGACGCCGAGCGAATCCTCGCAGGCGGCCCAGAATTGAGTGTCCCCATGAAAATCTCCGCGATCATAGTGCCTTATTCTTGGCTTGCCTAATATCTGTATTTCACTGGGTGCTGCTGGTTGTGCCTGAGGAATCTGAGCAATCAGCATCCCTGAAAAAATAAGAGAAATCACCTTTTTCATTCGGTCTAAAATAATCAATCCGATCTTGGGTTTTAGGTCACGTATGTTTTTAGAAAATCGACAATTGGTGGCGGTAGTAGTGATGGGTTTTTACCATTATTTAAAAATACACCTACTTCAGGTATTATTTGTTGAAATATTCATTGCACGAAGTGGAAGCAGGTCTATGAGGAGGGTTAATAGAACCCCAAGCGGGCGATTCTCTCAGGCCTTCACAGCAGAAAGTGGCGGATAATATGCTTTCTGTTCGTATTTAATTATTTGATAATCAGCACGATAAACGAATTGGCGTAAGGTTGGCGAAAGTCATCCAGGGAACTGATGTAACCAAAGTGTACCCTGTTTTTGGATTTTGGGGTGAGGTGGTGACTAGGTTTGAGTTTGAGGAATTTGCATTTTAACCAGCGACAAATTGCTAATACTTTAAAATATGAATCAATAATTAAGCAATTATTTCTGTTTTAAAAAAAGCAAGTGGATCGGCGGGCAAATGTACATTCTTCAGATAATCTGTTTCTCAACCTTCAACGTAATAACTATGAACTATTCTAAATTCTTCAAAATCGCCTCGCTTGTATGGGGCTTGATGCTGATGCCACTGCTGATGAACGCCCAGTCAGTGGATGTCTGGCTGACCAAAGGAGATCAGTCTGTGAAGCTCCAGCAGCAATCTTCCCTGACTTTTGGGAGCAATGGTAATGTGCCCAATACGATCACTGTCAATGATGCAAATACTTATCAGAGTATTACTGGTTTTGGGTTTGCGCTTACTCAGGGAAGTGCCGAGGCCCTTAGCCAGCTCAATACCAGCACCAGAACTGCACTTCTCAATGAGCTCTTCAATCCGGCCTCTGGCAATGCGATATCGATCGTGAGAATTAGTATTGGTGCCTCAGACCTGAGCAATTCTGTCTATTCATACAATGAAACTTCCGGAGATGTGAATATGAATAATTTCAGTTTGGCTGGCCCGGATCAGACCTATCTGATCCCAATTCTGCAAGATATTCTGACCATCAACCCCAACATCAAAGTGCTGGCTACCCCATGGACAGCACCGACCTGGATGAAGACGAACAATACCTGGATTGGCGGAAGCCTGAATGCCAGCTATTACGCGGCCTATGCAACCTATTTTGTGAAGTACCTTGATGCCATGTCCGCCCTGGGGATAGACATCTGGGCCATTACTCCCCAAAATGAGCCTGAAAACCCGTTCAATGAACCAAGCATGCTCATGAACTCCACGGAGCAGAAAAATTTTATAAACAATAACCTGGGGCCAGCCATCGCCAGCTCCGGTCACGCTACTAAGATCATTGCTTTTGATCACAACTGCGACAATACGGCTTATCCGATAGATGTACTCAACAACAGCAGCTATGTTGACGGAGCGGCTTTTCACCTTTATGGAGGGAATATTTCGGCCATGTCTACAGTGAAGAATCAGACGGGTAAAAACGTGTACTTCACTGAGCAGTTTACCAGCACCAATGGTAATTTTTCGGGTGATTTAGGGTGGCACATGCAGAATGTGGTGATTGGGTCTATGCGCAACTGGTCAAAATCTGTGATAGAGTGGAACCTTGCCACAAACTCCAGCTACGGGCCTAAAACGCCAGGGGGATGCTCAGAATGCCTTGGGGCAGTTACTGTCAATAGCAGTAGCAGCATTACCCGAAATGTATCCTACTACATCATTAGTCAGGTTTCTAAATTTGTACAGCCCGGTGCCGTAAGAATAGAGTCTAATACCACAGCTTCCATATCCAATGTAGCTTTTTCGAATCCTGATGGCTCCAAGGTAGTATTGGCATACAATTCCTCAGGGGGTGCTCAAAACGTGAAGGTGGTGTTCGGTGGTCAATCATTTGTTTATAGTCTGCCGGGATCATCAGCAGCTACATTTGTGTGGTCAGGAGAAACCAATCCACCCACCATTCCCTCTGCTCCCAGTGGATTGAATGCTGGCGCGCAATCTTCCAGCAGCATAGCCCTTAGCTGGAGTGATAATTCTAACAATGAAGTAAATTTTGAGGTACAGCGATCACCCACGGGATCCGGCAGTTGGGTGCAGGTGGCCACTCCTGGCGCCAATACCACCGGCTATACCAACACTGGGCTTAGCGCATCTACTACCTACTATTATCGGGTTCGTGCATCTAACAGTGCGGGCAATTCGGCCTGGTCTAACACCAGCAGTGCCACCACTCACAATCAGCCGACCATCAACCCTTTCAATACTGTGGAGGCTGAAAGTTACACCAGTCAGAGTGGCACACAACTTGAAACCACCAGTGACACTGGTGGAGGACAAAATGTGGGTTATGCTGATGCCAACGACTACCTGCAGTATAGTAATGTGGATTTTGGTAGTGGGGCGAGTAGCCTGGAAGCCCGTATAGCCTCCAATGCCAGCTTTACAGGAACCATTGAGTTTAGACTGGGTAGCACTGGTGGTGCGTTGATTGCTACTGTATCTGTTGGAAACACTGGCGGTTGGCAATCATGGGTTACTCGAACGGTAAGTGTATCCGGAGCTTCTGGTGTCCAAAATCTTTATTTGGTTTTCAAAGGGGGCAACGGAATAGGCAACCTGAATTGGTTCAAATTCGGAGCCGGGCCCACCATACCCCAGGCACCCAGTGGATTGAGTGCCAGTGCTCAGTCTTCTAGTAGCATAGCCCTCAGCTGGACTGACAATTCTGGCAATGAAGTAAATTTCGAAGTGCAGAGATCGCCAAGTGGATCGGGTAGTTGGGTGCAGATAGCTACCCCCGGTGCGGATGCTACTACTTATACCAGCTCTGGCCTGAGTGCTTCCACTACCTACTATTACCGTGTTCGGGCTTCCAATAGCGCCGGCAGCTCTGCCTGGTCCAATACGGCCAATGCAACCACTCAGGGCACTTCAGGAGGAGGTATAGTCTCCGGAGGTACCTATAAGATCACCAATAAGGCCAGTGGAAAGGTGGTGGATGTCTCCGGCGTATCTACATCGAATGGTGCTCGCATCCACCAATGGGATTGGGCCAATGGTAACAATCAAAAATGGGTAGTTGAGAGCGTTGGATCCGGTCTCTATAAACTCACTGCGGTGCATAGCGGCAAAGTGTTGGATGTGGTGGATGCCTCCAATGCCAATGGAAAGGAAATTCAGCAATGGGACTATTTTGGTAGCGCCAATCAGCAATGGCAAATTCAGGATGCCGGCAGCGGCTATTTCAAAATCATAGCATCGCACAGCAATAAGGTGCTGGAAGTGCCTGGATCAAGCACCTCCAACGGAACTAAGCTTGTGCAGTCTAATTCTGGCAGTGGAGATCATCAGTTATGGAGCTTTGAAAACCTAAGCGGTGCACGCCTGGGAGAAGTATCTGATGAGCAGCAACTGACACCATCATTCTCCATTTATCCTAATCCAGTGCAGAATGGGATGTTTACCGTATCATTGCCTCAGGTGGAAGGAGCCGTTTCTCTTAAGCTGACCGATCTGTCAGGCAGAGCCATAGGTATTTGGAGTGCGCAATCACCAGAGATAAAAATTACCCTTCCTGCGGGAGTAAAGCGTGGCTTGTATCTACTGGAGATCGAAGGCCCCTCGATCCGCACTGTCAAAAAAGTACATATCCAATAGTTTTAATCTGACAAGGTCAGGTAGAGTTGGATACAAAAGAGCCCGGAGCACTGTAAAGCACAGCGTCTCCGGGCTTTCTGGTTTATCGATGCAAAGATTCCCTTTCAATTTAGCGTGTGGGGCAACCTGTTAATGGCGTTTTGTAAAAAACCGAATGAGTAACCCTGCTGAAAGATTTCAGGAATGGATTGTATGTTTTAAACTTGTAGCATGACTAACATCAACGCAGCCCTACTTTCGTTTGGCATGTCCGGCAAGGTTTTTCACGCGCCTTTTCTTCACCTGCATCCCGGGTTTACCTTGCTGGGTTCGTGGGAGCGAAGCACGAAGGCCATTGCAGACCAGTATCCAGGCACGCACAGTTATGACAGTTTGGAAGCTGTTCTGGCAGATGATCGTATAGAGCTGGTGGTGGTGAATACACCCACTTATACCCATTACGAATATGCCAAAGCAGCCCTGAATGCCGGGAAGCATGTGATCGTGGAGAAGGCTTTTGTAGGGTGCACTGCAGAGGCCGTGGAGCTACAGGCACTTGCCCGGGCGCAGGGCCTGAAGCTGGCCGTATTTCAGAATCGCCGGTGGGACAGTGACTTCAAGACAGTGCAGAACGTGGTACGGCAGGGTTTGCTGGGAGACATTGTGGAAGCCAGTATTGACTTTGCACGGTATACCCCCCAACTCAGTCCCAAAACTCACAAGGAAAAACCAAGTGCGGGAGCAGGAATCATTAAGGATTTGGGTGCACATGTGATTGATCAGGCATTGTGCCTGTTTGGAATGCCCCGATCCGTTTTTGCCGATATTGCCACTACTCGAGTGGATTCTCAGGTAGACGACTACTTCGATATATTATTGAAATACGACAAAATGCGTGTCCATGTGAAGGGCGGCTATTTTTTCCGGGAGCCCACTCCTTCGTTCGCTTTTTTCGGTACGAAAGGAACGTTTTTGAAATCAAGGGCTGATGTACAGGAAGATCAGCTGAAGGCCGGCATGAAACCCAATGATCCGCAGTATGGAGTGGAGCCCGATACGGAGCAGGGGCTGCTACATACGGAGGTGGAGGGCAAGGTGATCCGTGAGAACATTCAGACCCTCCCGGGGGATTACAAGGAATACTATGAGGCGGTCTACCAGTCACTAACCAGCGATCTGCCCGAGCCCGTCACCGCACAGGATGGGGTGAATGTGATGCGTATCATCGACGCAGCCTTCGAGAGTGCTGAACAGGGGAAAGTGATAGATTTGGTATGAGGAGAAGGCAATTTTGCCTGATTAAAATAAAATTATATCGGACACTTGTCTAATTCATTAGATACACTATTTTTGCGTTCCAATTTCGCGGACAAGATCGTGATGAATAAGGTCTTGAAAACGAATTTTGGTAACGCAGCATCCTGTTTGGGTGTAGACCAATATTACACAGAGGAGTGGCAGAGTGGTCGAATGCGGCGGTCTTGAAAACCGTTGTACCGCGAGGTACCGGGGGTTCGAATCCCTCCTCCTCTGCTTTTAAGGAGTCAAATCCTACCAAAACCCTTCATACGAAATGTATGGAGGGTTTTTTCTTTTGCAGCCTACCCAAAATATTCAACTTTTCCTATATCATTGGTAACCGAATCACTTTTAACTCAGTGAGTAAGTCAAAACAAAGGTTCTTCAACGTGTAGGTGATTAGCTAATTCAAGCGCGTGAAATTATATACACTCTCATATAAATTGAAAGATAACGGCTATAATAAAATGCGTTTGGTTGAAGAGCCTTTTTTCAAATCAAATGTGCTTCCACCATCAAAAAACAAGAAGTAGATATAAACATCAAAGTTGATCCTGGTTCTTCATGGAGTAAGGAGTTATCGGTAACCAGTTATCAGGTTGGGCATAAACACCAATAGTCACCTATATATACCCTTTAGGGTATATTAGCATAAGAATATATTTTTTTATACCATTAAGGGTATAATTACTATAAATTCATATATTTACACCCGTAAGGGTATAGAGAATGAAACAAACACCATTAGCGCAGTTCATCAAGGAGAAAAGAAAGCAAGCACGAATGAAACAAGAAGATCTTTCATTTGCTGCAGGGGTTGGTTTGAGATTCGTTCGAGAACTGGAGCAAGGAAAACCAACCTTGAGAATGGATAAGATTAATCAAGTTTTAAACCTTTTTGGATATGAATTAGGGCCTATAGAAGCCAGCAGAGATGAGAAAAGCTAAAGTATTTTATCAGGACCAATGGGCCGGGACACTGACTGAAGATGACGAAGGGTATCATTTTCAATATGAATCTGAATACTTTGCTAAGAAAGGTGAGCCAATCAGTTTAACATTACCTCTGCAAGAAAAGGCATATCAATCAAATATTTTATTTCCGTTTTTTGATGGTCTGATCCCAGAAGGGTGGATTTTGGATATTGTTCAAAAGAGCTGGAAGGTGAATGAAAAGGATAGGATGGGAATTCTTCTCGTCGCATGTAAAGATTGCATTGGAGCTGTATCAATTGAACCACTAGTATGACATGTTTATACTGCTATAGGGACTCAGAAGGTGATTTTCACACAAATTGCAGTAAGAAAATATTTGGTCTCCCAAAGCCACCGAATGTACCGTATACAGAAGAAGATCTTCTTAATCTGGCGGAACAAATGATCAGGGGGAAATCTACCATTACAGGTGTTCAGCCGAAATTGTCATTGCATATTGAAAAACCTGATAATGAATCCGCGAAATTGACAATCGTTGGTTTGTGGGGGCAATTTATATTAAAACCTCCGTCATCAAAGTGGAATGAACTACCCCAAATAGAAGACTTGACGATGCATCTCGCCGAGATTTCAAATATTCGAACCGCAGAGCATTCCTTGGTTCGCTTGGGTTCAGGTGAACTTGCATACATAACCAAAAGAATGGATAGAAGAGATGGAAACAAGCAGCATATGGAAGATATGTGTCAATTGCTTGGGCGTCTTACGGAGGATAAATATAAATCATCACATGAACAGATAGCCAAGGAAATAAAACGGAGTAGTATTAATCCAGGACTTGATTTGGTGAGGTTTTACGAGTTGACATTGTTCAGTTTCCTCACTGGGAATGCAGACATGCATTTGAAGAACTTTTCATTGCTAAAGAACAACTATGGTCATTATGAATTAGCTCCGGCATATGATTTAGTTGCTTCGGCCTTGGTGGTTGAAGGTGATGATGAAGAACTTGCTCTGACCTTATGTGGGAAAAAGAAGAGGTTAAAGAAATCAGATTTTTTTAGCGCAATGACTACTTCCGGAATACCGGATAAGGCTGCAGAGAATATTCTCAATAAATATTCTAAACTTTCGAATAGGTGGTTGGCCTTTGTTAATCAATCCTTTTTGTCAAAAGAAATGATGGAGCAGTATTCCCAGTTAATCACAAAAAAGCGCGATCAGCTTTTCGGATAGCGAATACTACGGTGGGTAGAAAGCACTGCCATATCCCAGCGGCAGATATCACGGTCGAGTTGCACTGAAATCAGCCAGAAAGCACTAAGACATATGCCCGATCAGCGTCTGTTAGGCGGATGTTTTCTCCGTTTTTCCGAATAAACGTTTCATTAAGTTCGGTCGTCTACCAAGATGTTCGAGGTTCAGTTGCTCTAGGAAATCACGAAAGTTTGAGTAATAGTGTTCGTGGAGAGTTAGCAAGGGTTCCCCTGTTAGTCCGATCAATGAGATGGTGTAGCCATTGAAAAAACCGTCTTTAAATCCTGCGATTTCTGTGAGTTCAATTGTTCGTTCAGTTCTGGTTACTATGTTCCTGCAATTGAGTTGCTTGTTGGTAAGTTCAACCGAAATAAGCTGAGTTAGAATTCTCGACCATAGCCAGACAATTGTTAATAGGAAAAGAGTTCCGAAGTATGCCATCCATGGCCAATTATTCCAAGCGTTCGGGTTGACTCCTTTAATGAACAGATATGGAATTGCCAAGGAAAATATGCCTATCAGCAATAGAAAAGAAAACTGTCCGAATATCTTGAATTGTAATTTCATCTGCGCGAATTCCGCCTAACGCCCAGATATGGCGCTGTGGCCTCCGAGCTTTTTTAACTTCGATAAAAGTAGCTTATCTGCCGGTGCATTCAAAGTATCAGACTCGCACTGCGCCATACAGATAAAAAACTCCCACGAACAAAAGCTGGTAGAAAGCACTTCAGGTTCCTGGCGGTAGATAAGTGGGATGTCTAGCAAACTCTTGGCAGATAGCTAAGTAAGGGCATGCGCCATCATCGTCTGTTATGTTTATTTTAATCTTTGAATTAGTTTCTCAGAGAACGTATTTCTTATCCTGTTCAGTAGTTCATGAACCATCGTTCCTTTGGCATAAATGTGCACGGTGATTTCGGGATGTGGTAAATGCGGAAATAGGTTGCCCTGTTTCTGTTCTAGATGAATGTAACTACTATTTGGGTCATTGTACTTGTTCGCATTGATCATTTGTTCAAGCCTTGGCACGGATTCACCGTAAAACATATTCATTTTCACAAAATCATCCTTAGATTCAAACTCTTTCCATAATTCATCATTGGTCAATCCCCAAACCTTTTGGATTTTGTTTACCGAAATGAACACTTCGATGATACGGTGATGATTTTCTGTTTGTGGTGGATTTGGCCATCCCGTTAGTTCTTCTTGGCAGAGTTCTATCAGTTCCTGGTCTTTGCTTTCATGAGAGGCATTAAGTATTTCAGAGATTACTTTAGACAAAGGTGTGTTTTCCTCATGCAAATGTGGTAGAATTTCATTGTAAGAAAGTCTGTTTTTTATCTCGATCGGGTTTGTAATATTTTGAATGACCTCAGCATATTGATTTCCTTCCACAACGTTAGAGTTAGAGAAAATCTTAGTTGTTATATTGAGTTTGTCGATAAGTTGCTGGATAAGAAAGTCCGGGTATTCGTACTCCTTTTCGGCCTTCCCTTCATGTTCAGATTTCATTTTAATCAAGCGTTCAACAGAGTATGATTGAATATCTGAATCAATCACTGTATGATGGGTGGGGCATAGTAAAATAAGGTTCTCAAAAGCGTGGCGGTCAGGATCAGATTGTGATTCATCGAATCTGGGGCCATCTGAATTTTGCGCTTTGATATGGCAAATTTCACCAAGTACTTTTCCTGAAACTTGATCGATTATACTTGTTGTACACTTTGGAAAAGCACATTCGTTACTTGATACAGCGAAAAGTCTTTTAATCGTGGATTGTTTTGGATTTGCCATTAGCACCAATTAAACATAACGCTCAGCTAAGCACAGTCGGCTCAGCCTTTCAAATATCTCAAAAGTATCTGATCCAGATGCCCTTTGCAAACAACTAAGTTAGCCGATTGGGCTTAGCGCCTGTTAGAGACAGTTTGTGAAAAAAGATGATATGACTTGGTTTATTTTGATATATAATCACTAGTTTTGAGATGTCTTGACATGTCACATAATGTCACATTTTATATTGATTTGCGTATACTAGTTTGGATATGAAGTTGCAGGAAAGTAAATTGACTGAAGTTTGCAAGAAAGAAGGTATTAGAAAGACTCAGTTAGCAAAAGAGGCTGAAGTGTCAACACGTTCGGTTAATAGAGCTGAAAAAACTGAAAAAGTACCCGAAGAGGTTACGTTGTACAAAATATTGAGAGGTTTGAATAAATTGGCAACCCGACAGTATGAATTTGATGAAGTATTTATCAAATAGATAATGAGTTTTTGTGTAAATTTGCGGTTCTTTTTGATAAAGTGATGAGTCCTATTCAAGCTTTTGTGATTGGTAGTGTTGGTGGATTTATAGGATATCTCCTGATTCTAAAAAGAAATTTTTCATTAATTGGTAAGGCTGGGAAGAAATCCAAGAAGGAAATGGTGTTGTCTCACTATTTGTTGTTTGGGTTACTTGTTTCCGTTTTATCTGGAGGTTTTTATACCATGTGGGTTATCGGCCCTATTGATGAAAAGCAAGCGTTTTTAAGCGGACTAACTGCAGAAGGGTTTTTAATCGGATATATAAAGACTAGAAATAAATAAAAGTAAGATGACTTCTAAGAGATCACTTTTAACAGATTTTCTAACATTTATTGGCTTTATTCAACTCGACAGATCTGATATTGATCAGACGAGGAAAAGAATGGGTTATCCTAAATCTTATTTAAATACTCATACCACGTATGAAAAAGATAAGATTAGGAAACAAGCCAAAAAGATGATTGAACTTGTGGACTAAAACTACAGTCCATATAAGAACCAATTCAAGTCTCAACTTAGCATTCAGATGAATGACAAAAATGTAATTGAGCTTTTTGAAATATTTAAAGAATATTTCCCAAAGTTCAAGTCAGCTTCAAACTATGTAGAAGAACATGATAGAATAACTCCTCAACAGGCATTTATTGAGGGTAGGGACATTTTATCCCATATTTATGATATTTCTATCAGTCTGGATAATGATGAGAAGCTGAAAGAAAACATCATAGAGATTAAAGAACATTTTCGACGAGGTGTCGCAGAATCATATCAGGAGCATTATGAATATATTGCGGCAGATGTGTATCAAGATTATAGTACTTATAAGAAAAGGTTAAGGCCATTTGAGAAGCTTTTGAGATTATATAAAATACATAAGCCGATCCACGAAGAGGTTCGTGGTAGAATCAAGCAATCTCAAGATTTATGGATTAAGGGTCGTAGTTTGAAAACAAAAGATTTGAACTCCGATAAATTCGATGAGTCGATTAATCTTTTTATTCAAGCAAACGACACTATTGAACCTTTAAGTGAATTGGTTAACGAACTTTGGAATAATTTCTACCAACGATCAACTTATGTTGGCTTGACTTTAGTTGCTCTTATAATTACTTCGGTATTCCTTCTTAATTATTGTCTCTAACGTCCAGATATGGCATGTGCCTCTAGACTATTTTAATATCTACAATCTAGCGGATTTGTGGATCAGTTTCAAGTAACTACTTATAGGCATATGCTATATTGTTTGTTACCACTCTTTCACTTGTTTTTGGATGGGCTAATTGGTTTAGTGCAATCAAGTCCAATTATCTGATATTTATAATCGTCTCGTTCAATTTCAATATGGCCGATTAGTTCCTCGATATTGACATGGCTAGTTGGTTTATTGTAGCCGCTCTCAGACTTATACCACAGAATTAAATAGATGCCATATTGAGTTTCTTCACCAATCATGTATTCTGTAAGTTGAGTATTAATAGCTGTTAGAATGTCTTGATGATGCGCTTTTTTGATTTCTAGGCAAATTGTGAAGTTCAAATAGGAAAATGTAATGTCAATTTTTCCATTTGCGACAGAGTTCTCCCTAACTATTCTTATTCCGAGTTCATCACAATACGGTTTTAGGATACTTTTTATGTAAGGCTGAATTTCGTTCTCTTTTTTTGGTTGGGTCTGGCATGGCTCATCTCTCCAGAAAACTCGATAACCTTCTAAATAACGGATATTATGTGAAAGTCGCTCCTTTATCAATTTTACAATGAAGTCATGAAGTTGGTCAGCAGATTTGAATTCAACTTGACTTTCCTTCGATTCGGTGAATTTTTCCCATTTCTGAACTTCAACATCTAAAAATGCAGTTAAAGTTTCATATAGCTTTTTATCCCATAGTTTAACGTTTTGTTTAAGACTAAAAAGTGTGTTGTTCAAGTAATTGAGCTTTGCTTCCTTATCGGGAAGTTCTTTCAAGTGCTCTTGAATATTCTTTTGATGCGTGAATAGTAATCCCTGCCGCGAAATTTCAATTAGATACTTAAGGTTAGCATCCATTTTGGCAGAGTTGAAAATTGATTCAAAATGCTCTGCGTCATTCGGGTTGAGAGAATATACATTTAAGGTTTGGATGTCCGCAATTGCTCGTTCAATCCCTTCGCTAGCGACAATGTATTTACCATTATCATTTGTTTTAATCTGTTGGATTTCCCAAGTGAGTCGTTCTACTGTTGTTCTGTTAAGTTCTTCGGTTTGGTTGCCTGGAGTGAATGGGGAAAATCTCTCAAATTTCGGATGCTTGTATACAGAATAAGCCTTAGTAAGTATTATACCAATTTCACTAAGCGTTCTGTTTTGTGGTTCGAAGTTCGAACTTATTGATGTATAGATTTCTCCGAAAGATTTCATGCAGATCTGTGCAGGTATGAGTGGTAACGCTTAGATATGGCGCTGTGGCCTCCGAGCTTATTTAATTGCGATAAAAGTAGCTTATCTGCCGGTGCATTCAAAGTATCAGATGGGTACTGCGTCATGAAGATTAAAAACTCCCACGAGCAGAAGTTTATAGAAAGCAAAGTGGTTTCCGGGCGGCAGATAAGCGGGATGTTTTTGTAGGCTCTTGGCAGAATGCTAAGTAAGGCCATGCGCCATCATCGTATGTTGTACACCGTTTAGTTCAATTTTACACCATGAGTATTTTCAAATTCAACGTTTTTTTCAACCCATTCCAAAAGTTTGTTTTTGCGAATCAACTTCCCATAGTTTTCCATGGTCTTCGATTTCTGTTGTGGATTCAGTTTAATGTAGGACTCGTACATGGTATTGATTCCTGCTACTTGAATTTCATACTCCGTTCCATCGTAATCCTTATCTTGGTTCATTAGCATATGTAGCGCAACACCAAAGTGATATGTCGTGAATAGCTCTTTTCCGTAAGTTGCTTTTTCTTCGATTAGTCCCATTACCACGGCCTGATGAAGGTACATATGTAGGTATGGACAACCGTTCAACCACTTACTTACGAAGTTGTCTGCTTCCAGTCTTGAGCTTTTGTTAATTCTGTATCTGTCCTTTGTTAGGCTTTGTAAGAGCTCAATAACAGTTTCTTCCAAAGGTTTGTAATCCTCAGCGGTTTTTAAACTGCTTGGGTCTGGGACATTAAGATTGATTGTCTGTGCATTGGTTAGATTGCCTAGTAAAAGTAAGAAGCAAAAAGCCGCTATGTATTTCATAATTATAGAGTATGGTGTACAACGCCTAACTAAAATGAGTATGCGCCCCAGTTGCTAGAAGCACTGAAGTTTCTGTTTCTCATTGGTGTGCCAAATCTCAGTTCGCATATTCATTTTAGTGTTTGTTACCCACAGTTAAGCTATATTCAGTTCGTTGTTTAGAAGTTCAACTTTGAAGTTGACTTTTGCTTTCAAAGCTTCGAAAACCTTCAGAATGGTTTCAATTGTTACGTTTTTGGCGTTGTTCTCAAGTTTCGAAATCTGTGATTTCCTTACACCAATGAGCTCTCCAAGTTGCTCTTGAGTTAAGTGACGTTCCTTGCGAGCAGTCTTGATCATATCTCCAATGAGTTCGAGTTTAAGCTCAAATTCAAATTGATCTCTTCGAGGCGTTCCGACCTTTCCGATTAGTAAATCCTGTGCTTCGTCTAAACTGTATGTCTTCATCTTCCTTTCTTTTTGCGTTCAAAATATTCAATTCTGATTTGTTCGGCTTTTTCAATTTCCTGAGGACTTACTTTGTCGGTTTTCTTTACAAAACCATGAGTCCCACAAACCAGAGTCATTTCATTATTTTCCTTATCCCAAAAAGCAAGAATTCGGTATTGAAGTCCTGCGTATTTAGTTCGGAATTCCCAAATATTCTGATTTAGCTTTTTGAAAAGTTTGGGATCATTAAGTATCTGAGACTTACGGATATTGTAAAATATCTTGTCCTGAACTTTATCATTTTGGCTCTTGATGAATTCGAAAGCCTCGTCCAATAATTTGATCTCAAACTTTTTCTCCACTAAATCGACATTAATTAATACATGACAAAGTTAGAAAAAGTTGCAATAAAAGGAAACTTTTGTTAGTGTTTCATGTCAGAATTCTTTTCAACAATTGATGAAAGTTCCTTGACTGTTGGATGCGTTGAGAAGATCGCTTCAAGACTGAAGTATGGCATAAATAGGAAAGATTTATTCAGGGGTTCATCGGTTCTAAATGTTAGCCAAATTCGTTGAGCGTTAATGAAGTGTCCAGTTGAAACCTCGATTAAATCTGAAATTGATAGTTCCTCCGTTCGCCGAAAGTTAGATATGTAAAAGTTCCGTTCATCCATTTTTACGCTGTTGAGCCTCATGAATAGTAGGTAGAAAACAAATCCTAATATTCCGGTTCCAAATAGTCCTGCTATTCCACCCGTTGGTGTGCCAGAAATGAACCCAAAAAGAGCCATTAAAAGCAAGAGACCCAAGAAAATTGTTGGCATGATAAACTTTACGTAGAAAGTTAAGCCGGATGAAAGTTGCTTCTTATTGCTCATTCTGCGTTGTGAGAATTGTGGGTAACGATCAGATATGGCGAGTGGCCATACCCTTTGTAAACACCTCTAAAGTAGTGAAACTGCCCAACCCCCACAACAGTATCCACAATGCACTGCGTTCTGAAAGTCATAGGCCAGAAAGATGGAAATGGCTAGAAGCATAAAAGCCAGCAGAATGGGCAGATTCACGGTCGGATTGCACAGAAGTATCAAGTAGGCAGTTTGGTCATTCGCTATATCGTCTGTTAGGTTTTCGTGTTTTTCTCCGTCTAGTTTCTCCGTTCCTGTTAGTTCGTTCGTCCGGTGCGGAGGGACCAGCCATACTCTTTGGCAGGTTTTGGTTGCGGGTCGATTCGTGCGACCTGACAATGTGTATGGATGGTTAGGGGCGGTTTATGACTTTCCCGGTTTCGAGTGCCTTATCTGGTGACCACCAAATGCTATTCAAATGACCTTTGACTTTATCAAAAAAATCGATTATCAATAACTCGTCAATTGGATGGGGTGATTTCTTCTCGGCTTTATATTTGAGCCTGTCAGCATTAGAAGCTTTACAGAGAATGTATATTTCATTGATATCACTGAGTTCAGGTTGTTCATCCTTAAGTTTCATGTATTCTGCGGCAACAATATAAATGCAATAAGGCATTGCACTTTTCAGCCTTCTGGCGGTTCCAGCACAGGAATCGAGCATATTCCGTTCAATGTAGGTCTTACACTCAACTGCTAGAGCAGGAATAATTATGGATTCTTTATAAGTTTTTTCTGTACTTGTAATTTGAAGGTCCAGTTTAACGCCCAGTACAAAATCCTGATCTTTTGTGTGAATGTAAGGATTCGGAGAAACGAAAATATCCTTAAATGAAGAGGGGGAAAATGTTAGGTCAACATAGCTATTCGCTTTACCAATGAATAGATTGGTTGGAATTGTCTCCAATGACTTCTCGATTAGATCAGAAAACAAATGACAAAAGAATTCTTCAAGCATTGATGATCTAATATTTTCCTGACCCGAGTTCGCTCTACTTTCAATTATCAGAAGGGTATCATTTCGATAAGAATTAAAGCTTGAAACAAGTTTTGAAATGTTTTCATTGGAATCAATTTTGAAAGATGAAATGTCTTCTAGGAATTTTAAATATCGAGAATACACGTCTGCTATTTCTGAGTCTATTTCACTCTTTTTCATTAGTAAATTTCCATGAACAAATTGATCTCGATTCTTCATAGTTAATTGATCAGGCGACCCGTTGATAATCTTTCTTTTAAGTTGGATGGTGTGACAACATTTGAATTTAGAAATTCATGAATGTCATTGATGTGTGATTCAAAAAGACCAAGATCAACATTGTTGATGCCTTTTGGATTCTTTCTTACCACACTTCTCTTTTGTTTTCTCAGAATAATAATTTCATCTATAGCTGTTCCGGCATAATTCTGTTTTTCATATGCAAAATCAGCTAACTCTGAAACCAAATAGAATTTACAAAGCGGAAATGTTCTTTTAAGTCGTTCAACAGAATATTCAACGCCTGATATCATGTTCTTGTCCAAATTAGTTTTGACTTCTAAGGCAACAATTGGAATACTAAAATCCAAGGCTTCACCGCCTATTGTTACGTCAAGTTTTTTGACAATTGCTACATCAACTCTTTTTGGTTTAAAAGTGATGCTAGAGTCATTATAGGGTAAAAATGATAAGTCTATAATTATGTCTTTTTGAGTAGTTATTTCCAAGTCCGAATGGGCACTTTGAATAATCTTCGAATAGGAGAGGTAAAGAAGTTCTGGCAGCAGAGATGAAAGAAAATCTGATTGATGACTGAACTTTTTGTTTTCAGGTGCCTTCAGAAATGCATAATAATTTTCAAAAATGGAAAGAGATTGTTTCAACCACTCGGTTTGGTCGGTTGTGGTTATGTTATTTATTCCATTAAGAAAGTTCAAATAAGCATCAGCAATACTTGAAAGTACAACGCTCTGTTTCCCAGAGAGCAGTTTTGTTTTCAAGTTACTTCCATGTGGAAGATTAGGGTCAATATCGTTTAATCTATCCAATTGCTGTTTGTAAAGATTCTTGCTTTTTGGATTGCTCAAATGACTCAATAATTGATTTACCAATTGCTTGAGCAAGTAATGGGGGGACTGAATTACCTATCTGATTGTATTGTGATAATCCTATTTCATCTTCTCTCCCTTCTCGAATCAAGAGTTTTTTACTCATGAGTGTTCTTGGCCCTTTGAAAATGAAATGATCAGGGAAAGATTGCAACCTAGCTCCCTCTCGTGCAGTTAAATTTCTATTTAATACGGGATGTACGAAAGTGGATTGAAATGATGCTGTAATACATTGGCTGATGTTTTTAGGATCTAGCCTTTGATTATTCATTTTAAATCTTGGCTTCAAGTCAAGGGAATTACCATTTCTAACTCTTTGACCATGTTCAAATGGAACATCCAAAAGCGAACCACCTTGAGGAATATGCTTAAATCGTTCGATCAACCTTGGTGTATGTTTCATTGATACATGATTAAAAATGCCCGGTGAGTTCAGTCTCATTTTCTTTTGATAATCACTCAGTTCAACTTCACGGTACTCCAGGAGTTCGGGGGAGTCTTCAAAGCCCTGATTGACATCAATGAATGGTAAATCGTAGATTGCTTCTTCTACTTTCACATAAGAATCTAAAGCGAAACCATGCGTTGGCTCAATTCGCGGAAATTGGAGATCAGCTTTGTTATGGATTCCTATAATGAAAACTCTGGTTCTGGACTGAGGAATTCCGTAATCAGGCGCGTAAGCGACTTTTATTTTAACAGAATAATCAAGGTCTTTTAATTTCTTCTTGACGACATCAACTACTAAATCCTTTGATGGCAATTTACCATTGAGAAAATTTTTCACATTTTCCATTATAACCATTTTAGGTTTAAGAACTGAAATGGCTCTAATGAATTCCAGAACTAGATCATTACGATCGTCCAGAATGCCATATTGAGATGGGCCTGCAACCGAGAATCCCTGACATGGAGGACCTCCAACAATCAAATCCACACCACTAAAATGAGACTTGAGTGTTTTGTTCGACAATTCTCGGATGTCAGTTTCCATCAGACTTACTTCAGGAAAGTTATTTCTAAATGTTTCTGCAGCAAATCGATCAATTTCATTTGCTCCAATTGTCGTAATTCCTGAGTTCTTTAAACCCAGAGTAAAACCGCCAGCTCCAGCGAAAAGATCAAGACTTGAAATGTTCATTCAATTGATTTTAATAATAGTTTACCAATAGATTTAGCAACGATTGGAGAAACAGCATTGCCGACCTGATTGAATTGGTCTAAATGCATGTCTTCAAAAATCCCTTTCTTTTTTAATAATTTTTTGCTCAACGTAGTTCTCTTACCCATAAATTGATAGGTGTCTGGAAAGCCCTGTATTCTGGCTGCTTCTCTAACAGTTAGGTTACGATGTTGGTAAGGATGAATAAAGCTTGAATAGAATGATGCTGTTATAGTTTTGCATGGCTTATTGGGATCAAGCCTTCGATGATTTTGATGATAAATGTTGGTTGACAGAACTTCAACTTCCCCTCTTCTTCGGTTTCTATGTTCGATAGGCACGTCCTGAGTATTGCCATTAACAGGTATTAATTTGAATCTTTCAATCATTCTTGCAGTATGCCTCATAGGCTCGTGATTATACACCATTTTGGAGGTGCTTCTCATCGATTCCTGATATGAATTGATAGGAGATTTATTGTATTCTATGCTGTCAATCCCAACTTTTGGAACTGGAAGATCAGAAATTGCATCATCAATAGTGAGAACCTTTTGCGATGGGTTGTTTAGACTTTCGATGAAATTAGGGCTGATGGTTTTTTTTGACCCTACCATAAAAAACCTGATCCTCTCTTGGGGAACTCCCAAATTTTTAGCGTTGATCAGACCGTATGAAATGCTATAGCCTAGTTTTTCAAGTCTTGAAATAAAATCGGCAAGCAGAAGACTACCGTCAGCCAATTTAAACTTCATGATTTCTTTCACATTCTCAACTACAAAGAATTGTGGTTTCAAAATTTCAACGGTTCGACAGTACTGAGTGTAGAGTTGGTTTCTTGGGTCAGACTTTTGTCTTCGATTGCTGGCAGCAATGGAAAACCCTTGGCAAGGGGGGCCACCAACAATTAAGTCAACCCCTTTAAACTGTTTTATGTCGTTCTCAGATAATAATGAAATGTCTGATCTAATTACCTTGATACCAGGATGATTTAATTCATATGTATCAGATGCCCAATCATCAATTTCAACAGCACCAACTGGATTTAATCCTGCCATTGACAAGCCTAAAGAGGCACCTCCTGCACCCGCAAATAAATCGATATAGTTCATGCTCATCATTCGTTCTTCCCTTTTTCAAAGGATAGACTTCCTTGGTGTTCTTTCTTTGTTTTAAAGTATTTGGCCTTTTCTTCAGCTAGCTTGAGCACCTCTTGTGGTTCCTCTTGAGAATATATTATTTCAGCCACCATTTCACTGAAGAATTCCTTTTCTAGTCTTTTAATATCCAATTTGAAAGTTTCAGCAAGTTTGGGCAAGATGAATCTTGGAATGTTCCTCTTGCCATTTTCAATTTTGGACAAAGTTGATTGATCGATATCGAGTGCTGCGGCAAGCTTTGTTAAAGTCATGCCAGACTCAATTCTCAATTTATGGATATACTCACCAATTGTTTCCTTCATTGTCTTGACAAAATCACCTTGACAAATTTGTCAAGAAATAATCAGAAATACTAACACTTGAGATTTTAACTAATTATTGAATCGGGATGTGGGAGATTTTAGCTCTTTTGGTTTTTTCGGGGTTTGTGTTGCGGTGGCAAAAACCAAATGTGCTAAAATGTGCGATGGGTCTGCGTCACGGCATGAAACCTAACGACAAGCTAAAATCCGTAGGCTGGACATTTGTAAATATCGGTAAAGAATCCAAACCCACAAACCCTAGCAAGTACCTCAGTAAGCCTATGGATTTTAGCATTTGTTAGGTTTTCGTGCATATTTCTACGTCCTGTTTCTACGTTCATGTTAGTTCGTTCGTTCGGTGCGTTGGAAGCAGCCATACTCTTTGGCATGTTTTGGTTGAGGGATAGGATGTGCGACTTGCCAATGTGTATGGCTCAGAAGAGGGGGTCATCTTCGTCCATAGTGTCCGGCTCCTCATTATTGGATTCAGGTTGAATGTCATCATTTGATGCTGACTTAATTCCTTGCCAATCATTAGCAATTTTTGTCCAATCAATTTCTCTCTTCTCATTACCAGTCCAAACGTCCCAAAAATTTGGATCATTTGATTGTGGTCTGTGCTCTTTATCTAAGAATTTCATCTCGACCAAGACAGGAATAGGAAATGCCCAACCTACTAATATTGCTTTTCTAGAAGGTAGAATTGGTAATTCTTTTAGCAATCCACTAAGGCTATCAGGCACAAGTCTTTTTACTAAGTCTTGATCTCTATCGTTTACAATTCTGTGAAGTAGAAATGTATTACACTGAGAAAGCACGGTCTGTGAAAGTTCCGATGGTCTTTGTGAGGATAGGACCATACTTAATCCGAATTTTCTGCCCTCTCTAGCTATTCTCTCAAAGGTCTCTAAGCAAATATTGTTTGTGTTGTTATGGAACTCACGCAAGAAAGTATGAGCTTCCTCTAAAACTAAGGTGGTGGGTAACTCTTTTTTGTAGATTTTTCTATAACGCTGAATTGCTTCGAATGTCAATCGTGATAATACAGCAACAACAACGTGAATAATGTCAGACGGAATTAGAGATAAATCAATTAATGTAATTTGACCATTCTCTGCTTCATTGGAACCAATGTATTGATTCAACCAGTCAATAAGTGTAATATCTTCTTCTGGTTGGACTACACCATTAAGTCTTTCATCTGAAAATAAAAACCTCATTCTCAATGAAAGCATTTGAACAAACTGCAAAATATGACCTCCTTGATTTTCGGCAAGTTGTTCTAAGTAGGGTATTAAATCGGGCAACTGAAATTGAATTGGGGTGTCAGCATTGATTGTTGAAGAATTAACATCACTGAACACAAGCTTTTCAAGTGCTTCATCAATCTTGGTAATGATATTTTCAATATTGGTGTTAGAAAATCCAACATAGTATGTACTACCGGTGGCACTCTGTTTTCTCTTTGAGGATAAAAGTTTATCTAGCTCATCAAATACTAAATCAAAAGAAGATTTAAAATCACCAGTTTCTAGCCCGTTGCTATATTCTTGAATATCAGTTCTGAAATTATTTAAATTATCAATAAATCCCATGAATCTAGCATAGCTTGCTTCTGATGTCGGCAAATCAGATAAATAGGTAATTAGTAAATTTTTTCTTGAATTCAAGAAAGAGGAAATCCTTATCAATATTGATTCTTTCAGCTTACTTCCTTGCTTCAAATCAACTAATGATTGTAATAATAATGGTCTTTGGGCTCCCGGAGCTGCTTGTGAAAAACTAATCCATTCTTGGGAGTTCCACATCCAAGCTGGTATTTTTAATTGCTCAAAACTGGTGTCATCTTCGTCTAGTTTTACCGTGAACTTCCTTACCCTCTTTGAACCTAGATCATTGAATGAGTCAAAATATTCACCATTTGGATCAAGAATAATGAACCTCGAATTTAATTGAGCATTTGTTTTAACCTTATCAGCTTCGGTTAATGACCATCTAATAAGTCCCGCGACAGAACAGGATTTTCCACTCCCTGTATTGCCAAGAATCGCCAAATGCCTGCCAAACAATTTGTCTGGATTCACTTTAATTGGTGCATTTCCTGCAATTGGTGCTTTACCTATTTCAAATTTCCCATCAGGATTTTCAACGATTGCGGAAAGTTGGCGATCTGTTGGGAGGATAACATTGTCTCCAACAGAGGGGTAGCTATAGACCCCTCTTTCGATTTCATAGGTATGATCCTTTTTCTTTTTTAAAACACCTAACGGAGTAATAATCATTTTTCTCAAGGGAAAGGGCAAATCAATCAAATCAAAATCTTTGAACCCTTTTCGGATAGGATAATTTGAGTGTTGTACTCCGATCCAATTTATTACTCCGACAATTGCTCCAGTTTCATTTGGGATCAGAACATATCCATTAATTTTTGGAAAATGCGTTGGGACTCCTGTGTTTATGGCAACATTTTGAGGTGCATCCACTTCCAATAAAACTTTTATTTCTAATGGCGAAACCGTTTCAATTGTTCCAATTGTTAGGTTGCGGATTTCATCAAAGTCATAGAAATTACTCATCGCCTTCTGGTTTTGAAGTTTGAGTTCCTTCATCCTTTTTGAATTGTTCTGCAACGCCTCGTTTCTCCAATGTTTTTACCAGCCGTTCTTGTATTCTATCAATAGCAGCTTTTGGTAAATAATTTTCTACCAATGTTTGTAAACTACCTAGATGACTCCCAATTATCAAGGTTACTTGTGCCGGGTTTAACTTTTCATAGAATTTCATAATGCGACCAGATGCCGTGTCAAATGAGATAATGACTAAGTGAGTTGAAGGAAGTGTCAACATATCTTCAATCACCCTATTAATATGTGTGTCTCCAAACCCATATCCATAAGTTACAACTACAGAATTTGGTCTGCATACGCCAGATGAAAAGTCACGAAACAATTCAGAGTAGGGAAAATATGCTGTATCTATTCCTTTCGAAGAATTGGGGTAAATAACGGAAAAGTCTTTAGGTGAAATAGGGATTTGATTTGTGGTTTCATCAACACCAAATTCAAGTGGTAATTTGATAATTGAATTCACATCGAATTTCCAATCAATGGATCCATGTAATTTTGTGTATTTAATAACACCCTCTACATATCTAGGTTCTCCACGTATTCCTGGAGGATTATAGTGGTAATCTAGCTCTAGTTTAGTTGTTCTGAAAATCGGTTTAATTTTTCCAACAAATCGGTCAATTGTCAAAATGCCGGCATTATCTAAAGCCAGTTCAATAAATCGGTCATAGTTTGTTGTGAAAATATTCGTTCTCTCTCTTGTTGCTGTTCTGCTTGAAAAGCTTATTAAGAAAGATTTAAGTGTATTTAATGCTGACTGATATTTGTTGCTTTTATAAAATTCCCTTTCGGTCTTGATGATGTTTCTAATGAATTTATCCAATTGTTCATTGATTTCCTTTTCGAGGGTAATAGCATCTTGAGTGCCTTGAATTTTCAACCCTTGTAAGAGTTCTATTGCACTTCGAAAATCATCTTCAATATTCGGAATACCTCTGCCGAACTCCTTAGCACTTTTATCGGCCCAAGCTTTTATTTTATCCTTGTGGGTGGTGAACTCAATTCTGCCCATTCCTTGTGCTGTAACATCTGCCAAATAAGTCAATCCAATAGGAAGCCCAGCACCAATTAGCAGAGAGAAATGTTCGCTTTGAAAAATGGCAGTTAACCAAGGTTCAATTTTGTTTCTTAGATCATCAACCTTGGGTTCATCAATAGCATCGGTATTGAAGCAATCAATGTCATTATTGATTTTTAAAATATTGTTACTAGTCCAGTCAATCATTATCCGTTATTTGTGGGTTGATAAATTTAGCTCTTTTGGTTTTTACAGGATAGGTATTGCGGTGGCAAAAACCAAATGTGCTAAAATGTGCGGTGGGTCTACGTCACGGCATGAAACCTAACGTTTATGTATGAAACGTGGCTGGGCTTTCGAAGCGCGTCACTGTCCCACGACACCAAACGTAATTTGAAAAACTAAACTATAACTTTAAACTGAACCCCAGCCATGTTTTATACATTTTGTTGTGCGCTGATTATTTTACGTACATCTTTAACAAGGTCTTGATTGCAGGATTCTTGTCAAAATTCTTCATCTCCTCCAACTTAGTCTTTAACTCTGTCAATAGTTTACTACTTTGAAAAACCAATTGTAAAGTTTCGTATCGGAGAAATGAATTACTGTCTGCAAGTGATTCGATAATAAATTGTTTCACTTTAGCATTTTCCGCTGGGTCAGTTTTTGTCCGGTATAAAATATGCTCAAGTGCTATTGCTCCGCCAATTCTATGTCCTGTGTCCTTTGAGTCCAATAAATCTTGAATGTCACCAGTCTCAAGTCCAATTGAGTAATCACTAATTCTACTTTCAAGAATTCTTCTTTGGTCGTAATTTGAATGAATATAGTCTTGTCCCAACAATTTGATTCCTTCCACTTGAACAGTCACAGTCGCTGAAATTACTTTATCAGTCTGTTCCCCTGTCGCTTTCCCAGTTTTGACATCTTCTCTAAGTTGTCCAACTTGTTTGAATTGAGCTTTAATTAGTCCACCCAATTCAATTTGCTCACTTTCATTTGTTATTCGGTTAATCAATTTTGTAATCTGATTTCGGAATAACAAAAACAGTCCAAGTACAAGGATTGGCCATACTAAACTGTCAACGTACTTATGCAATATGTCCCAATCAATTTCACACATAACTACTATTGAATCTTCTTCCCAAATAATTGATCTACTTTCTCAATTTGTTCTTTAATGTGTGGTCCGACATAACCCTTACCAAACAAATACCCCAACGCGATCTCACGTATTTCAATCAGTTTAATCTTATTGTCAAAGGCAAGTTTACGAAGTTCTTTTGCACTTTGTTCATCACTTGGATGACCTGCAAAAATTCCGTCAGCAGTTCCAAAGCAACTACCAATCCTTGTTCTCAATGTGGTCAACGTGTCATGACGTTCAATTTTTTCTTTGTCTGTCATATTTCTTATTGTTAAGGTTAGAGTCCCTGGAAGTAAACCGCATTTTTTTTAAAATAATTTGCGCACAACGCCCAACTAAAATGAGTATGCGCCCCAGGTGCTAGAAGCACTACAGTTTCTATTTCGCATTATCTTTTCATATAGCTCAGTTCGCATATTCATTTTAGTGTTTGTTATGTGTATGTTTCAATGGTTGATTAGGTCTTTAAGAATAATTACAAAAGCGGCTAACCCTGAAATAATTGTACCTATTTTTATCAAATATGAATATTTATCTAATGCGAAAATAATGTCTTTCTCAATTCTACTTACAACAGAACTACTGCTCTGTAATTCAGGCTGTTCCTGAATGAATTTAGCCTTTCGCCATTCTCCATATATATATATAGTAGCACCTATCAAAAATATAGCATTCGTACCTATTTGTAGAAACTCGTTTGAAGATGCCAACTTAGTAATAATTATACCAGCAACTCCGCCAACAAGTATATATATCCAGTTTGGTGTAACCCGCCTCATAACTAAGAAACTTAGCAATCCAATCAATAGGGCACTAAATACCAGTAAATAAGAGGTATAATACCATCCTCCATATTCTATCGTCTGTTGCGAAGAATAAAATAATAGGAGAGTTGTCCCAAAGAAGGGAAGTATTATAGGGTATAAGAAAAAGCCTGTTTTTCCAAACTTTAGATTTTTTGTAATTCTATTTAGATCACGTAGAAACCAAGAGATAAAAATTACAGATACCAAATCAATACTGATTAACATTGTTGTAAGGAGTTCTTGTGAGAAACCTGTTTCTGGTGAAAGGTATTTGGCAAGAATTGACTCAATCCATGATATTGGATTTGTGGCAGTCCATTCAAGAATATTTGGGGAAAGTATATACAGGGCCGCAGCAACCAAGCCAAATTTCACACCAACTCTTACGTTTAAGACATATATCAGAATGCACACGAATAATGGAACAATAGCCAACAGACAGGAGATCAGAACTAATTTGTTGGTTATCCATGAAATCTGATTGCTATCGCTAAAATCCAATTGAACTGTTTCAATTAATTTATCGTCTTTAAGAAGAATCTCGTATTCCTTTGAGCTAAGTTTTTTAATATCTCCAACATCTTGATCTTCTAAATATGTCTTATCTAGAATTTCATTTTCTGTTAGCTTTATTTTAATAAGGTTGACAGGTTCAAAAATTCGATAAGTCAGTCTTTTCCAAGCGCCCAAATCACTCAATGTGGTATAAAAACTAACTTTAATGTCGAGTATTTCTCTTTTCAAAATTTGATCATCAAAATTTATTGAGATTATCTTGTTAAACCTATGGGTTTCAGTGGTGTAGTTAAACTGCCTTACAGGTGATATTTTTACATCAATGTTACCAACATTTGTGCTTGGGATAGATAATGGAATTTCAAGGCGATTGGCACTGTCTTTACAAAGGATTTGGAAATCTTGAATGATTTGTATTTTGTCGATCTGGTTTTTTTCAAATATTAGTGAAGAAGAAGTTAGTGTGAAGTATTCGTTTTCATGATAATACTTACTCAGTCTTTGAAAATCTTTTGGATGAGAATTTGGTTGAAAAAGACAATAGAAATAATCTGCGACTATTTTGTTCTTTAGTTTCCTCTGAATTTCAGAAATATTTCTTGCATAAATAGAGTTAAAATAGCTTCCAGTACCAGAATCAATCGATTCATAATTTACATCCAATGCTTTTTCTAGCTGCTTGTTGAGTCGGAATGCTGAAGCCAAGTTATAGCCAAAGATTCCATATTTTGTATCCTCGATGCTATCAATTATTGATTTGACTCCTTGTGCATCATGATTGTCTTGCTTGATTTCTAAAAGCCTTGCCGTTATCTTATTTGGATCTGTTACAAAATTTAGATTCTCTAAATAGTCTGTCGATTCTTCAAAAAGACCTTGGGCATGAAGAATATTGGCTAGAGTTGAATGTAGGTTAGCGTCCGCAGGTCTTTTACTTATTTCAGATTCTATCAATCTAAGAACTTCAAGATGATATCCATTTCTTATTGCCTCATTTACAATTGGAATAATTTCATCTTCATCAATTTTTCCTTTTATTTTTTGCTCTAACGATGACAGATAAGAGGATCTAGCTCGTTGAAATTCAGTTCTTTTTACATCAAGATCATTTTGTCCTTTGTCACTACAACTAGAATGGATTACGATTATAATGAATAAACCCACTAATGAACATAAGTAATCGTAATACTTTGATCTTGTTGTCATATTTCGAATGCACTTATTACACATAACGTCCGTGTATGGCGCTGTGTGCGCCCCACTGGCTAATGCACTAAAATAGTGAATCTGCCGGTGCTCACAAAGTATCTGAGAGGCAGTGCGTTCAGAAGATTAAAACTCCTGCGAACTGAGTCTGGTAGAAAGCAGAGCAGTTTCCTCAGCGGCAGATTCACGGTCAAGTTCCACCGACACTGGCTAAATGCTCAGTTTGCACATGCGTCCATACACAATGTTACATGGCGTTTTTTCAGTAGTCGTCCTCAAAAGTTGGAAGTTCGAAGCGGCTAACTCCGTCCATGTTCACATATAAATAAATTGGATAAGTCCAGTCCGTTTCAGGTTTAGTAATGGTTAGGAAGAATTGCAGTTCGTTAGTTTGTTCGTCATAACCTTCCAGTCCTAAAAGCTTCATCGTGAACATCTCTGGATCAAAACCAATCGAGTCTTGAAAATACATCTTATTGAAAACTTGATTGGAATTCGGAGTTATGACTCTAAGTTGAAAATCTCGATACTTGACCCTGAAGATTGTTCCTTCTTCTTCAAATTGTTGAATTATATAATTATTGTGAATTGTTTCAAATCTCCAGCTGATTTTGGTTTCATGGATTGTTGTGTCGAATAGGTGGGTAAATGGGTGTTCTGGGGTGAAAAATTCTTCAATCTCTTGTGCATTCAGAGTTAAATTGAGAGAAGTCAGAAACAAGAGAATTAATAGTTTGTTCATATGAGTTCGCATCTGCGATTCGGCAGTCATGCCATGTAACAACCGGATAACAACACCTATGGTTGTTATGCGCCTTGTATTATTCCAAATCTAATGGATTTTGAATCTTCGACAAACCATTAACGGCTATATGGGTGTATACTTCCGTGGTACGCGTGGAGCTATGACCCAGCAAGGCCTGTATATACCTCAGATCAGTGCCCGCTTCCAATAGATGGGTGGCAAATGAATGCCTGAGGGTATGTGGCGTTACTCGCTGGCCAATTTTGGCCCTTTTGGCCGCTCTCTGTACGATTTTCACCACACTCGTGCCACTATACGGACCTCCGTCCGGGCCTTCAAAAAGATAATCCTTAGGCTTCCAGGCACGGTAGTATTTCCTGAGATCCTCCAGCAGTCGCTTACTCAGCAGGGAGACCCGGTCCTTCTTTCCTTTTCCCTGACTCACCCTTATGGTCATGCGCTCACCTGTCTATGTCACTGATTTTGAGATGGAGCAACTCTGCTCTCCGCAGGCCACTGGAGTAAAGCAAAGCGATGATGCATCGGTGCTTGATGTTAGGACACAGATCAATCATCCTGAGTACACTTTTCTTACTGATCACCTTCGGCAACGACTCTTTTTTGAATGGCCGCTCCACACGGTAAAAGCGGTTTGGCATCTCCAGCACCACTTCATAGTAAAACTTGATGGCATTGATCGATTGATTGATATAAGAGTCCGATTTGCCCTCCAGTACAAGGGATTGCAGGTAGTTGATTATTTCCTGCTCACCCAGCTCTAGTAGATTTTCCACGGTTTGGTAGTGGTTGATAAACCGCTCAAACATGCTGATATATACGCGGGCAGTGTTTAAACTGTATTTTCTAATCTCCAGTTTCTGATAAAATGCCTCCGGACAGTACCGAAAACCAGCCCTGCCGGGCCTCTGCCGAAACCCGTCTACACTCAGTAGGCTGTTCCCGGCAAACACCGGCCGGTTGGTGAAAAAATGCTGGACATTGATCCAT